>DATEOG010000251.1:0-8015 GCA_035274345.1 Gemmatimonadaceae bacterium | reverse complement strand
CACACACACCTCGGGAGTGCTGCGCGAGGGACCGGCCTTCGATCCGCTGAAGGTGCAGCCCGACAGCGTGGTGATCCGCTCGGCGTTCTCGGTGCCGCTCGAGTTCTCGACGGGCACCAAGTATCAGTACTGCAACGTGTGTTACTTCACGCTCGCCGACGTCATCGCGCGCACGTCCGGCAAGCCGTGGAACGAGTTTCTCGCCGAGCGCGTCTTCCGCCCGCTGGGGATGCGCGACACGCGCCCTACCACCACGACCGACCTCGTACCGCACCGCGCGCGCGGCTACGTCTGGAGCGGCGGCGGATACACGAACGCGATGGAGTTCCTCGCGCTCCGACCGAGTGGAGCGTTCCTCTCCACGGTGGCGGATCTCGCGAAGTGGGACGCCGCGCTGTACGACGATCGGGTGCTCACGAAAGCGAGCCGCGACGCGATGTGGACGCGGGTGCGTCTCACGCCGAGCGGGTGGTGGGACTACGGCTTCGGCTGGTTCATCGACTCGCTCGACGGCCACTGGCGCGTGCACCACGGCGGGTCGATGCCGGGTTTCCGCTCCGAGCTGGCACGGTTCCCGGACGACAGCCTCACGGTGATCGTGCTGACCAACGCCGAGGGCGCGCGCCCGGCCGTGATGGCGGGCGACGTCGCTCGGGTCTATCTGCGAAAGCGCTGACACGACCTCGACGCCGACCGGCGCGAGGAGGAACCGTCGCGGCTGCCAATGCTGCAGCGGACGAACGGATCGAGACGTATCTTCGGACGGCGCAAACGCATCGGCGAGAGGCACACCATGATCGACCGCCGCACCTTCGTAGCGACGACCGTAGGTATGCTGGCCGCGAGCTCTCGGCTCGCGCGACTCGAGGCGCGGCAGGATGGTCGAACCCGTCTCATCCTGCTCGGTACGGGGGGCGGACCACTACCTCGGAAGAGTGTCGCCCCATCGTCACAGGTGATCGTCGCCAACGACGCCGCGTATGTCGTGGACTGTGGCGACGGCGTCGCTCGGCAGATGGTGTCTGCCGGCATCGCCCCCCGGGCGTTGCGGCACATTTTCATCACCCACCATCACTCGGATCACAACGCCGACTACGGCAACCTGATGCTCCTCGCGTGGGCGTCGGGCCTGCGCACGCGCGTCGATGGCTGGGGACCGCCGCCGATCGAGCGGATGACGAAGCTCTTCCTCGAGATGAGCGCCCCCGACATCAGCGTCCGCATGGCGGACGAGCAGCATCCGCCTCTCGCGCCGCTCATCCACGCGCACGACGTGACGCGGGCGGGCGTGGTGATGACCGACGCGAACCTGAAGGTCACCGCTGCACGAGTGACGCACCCGCTGGTGGAGCACGCGCTCGCGTATCGCTTCGACGCCCCCGACCGGTCGATCGTGATCTCCGGGGATACGACGGCGTCCGACAGCCTGATCGAGCTGGCCCGTGGTGCCGACGTCCTCGTGCACGAGGCGATGTACTTGCCCGCGATCGATCGCATCGCGGCCCGAATACCGAGCGCCGCGAGGCTCAAGGAGCACCTCGTGAACAGTCACACCAGCGCCGAGGATGCGGGCCGCGTCGCCCAGGCTGCGGGGGTCAAGCAGCTCGTGCTCTCCCATCTCGTGCCGGCGGACGATCCGCTGGTCACCGACCAGATGTGGATCGACGCGGCTCGCTCGCACTTCCGGGGTGTGGTCACCGTGGGCAAGGATCTCCTCGAGATCTGATCGCCCTGCCGGCTCTTCCTCGCCGCGAGGTCGTTCACCCCCGTGGCGCGGTTTGCCGAGGTCGTGCGTGGCGCGTGTCGGCCGCGATCGCCGCTCGCAGCGAGGACGATGCGCCGGCCAGCAGACCGCCGCCCGGCGCCGTAGCTTCATCGGAACGCCGAGGGACGTCGGACTGAGCTCACCATCTCACGAGGTGTTACATGCGGTTCAAGAGTGCTCTGGGCATGAGCCTGCTGGTCGTGTCGAGCGTCGCGTCGGCACAGGACGCTTCGCGCGCGGTGGCCGACGGCGGCATCAAGGTCGCCGGCTGGCAGGGGAGGATCGATCCCAACGAGACGAAAGCGGGCGCGAAGATCGAGAACGCCAAGCTCGAGAAGATCGGCAACGACCTGCGCGTCACGACCGGTCCCGCCGTCGCGTACTGGAATCCGTCGAACGTCGCGAGCGGGAACTACACGGTGAAGGCGACCTTCACCGAAGAGAAGTACATGGGCCTGAACAACCACCCGCATCCGTACGGGCTGTTCATCGCCGGCAACGACATGGGCACCGACAAGCAGTCGTACCTGTACTGCACGGCGTACGGCGACGGCCGGTTCATCGTGCGCGGCTTCAGCGGCGACTCGACCTTCCGGCTCAACGGGCGGGGCGAGCCGAACGCGGCGATCAACAAGGCGAGCGGCGTCGGCGCAAGCGTGACCCAGGAGATCTCGCTGGCGGTGAAGGGCGACAAGATCGAGTGCGCGATCAACGGTCAGGTCGTCGGCAGCTACGACAAGTCCGCGGCCGTGGGTGCGAACAAGCTCACGAGCACGAACGGCCTCTATGGCATCCGGTTCGGCCACAACACCGACGCGGTGGTGAAGGGGCTCACGCTGACGAAAAATTAGTGGCGTGTGGTGAGTGGTGAGTGGTGGGTCGTGAGTTTACGGCCTCGGGATGCTTCAGCGTCCCGAGGCCGTTCGTTTTTTCCCGTTACCCATTACCCACCACCCACCACCCTCTCACTTCGCGCAGTCGGGAGCGTCTTCGTCGGCGATGAAGCTCGTGAACGCGCCGTTGACCGGAGCGTAGAAGCGCGCCTTGTACTCCACTGCCGGCACCCCGTTCAACACCGTCGCGCGGTGGATCTCGTCGGCGACCTCGTAATACGCCTGACCCTCAGTGTACGTGTTCGAGACGCAGCCGGTCTTCTTCGACCATCTGGTGATCATCACCGTTCCCTGCTTCACGATGCCGAACGACGGACCGGGGTGCGTGTGCCACTTCCCGGCACCGGGATCGGACACCACCCGCTGGATGACGAAGTCGGTCCGGGCATCCGTGCGGATCATGAGCTGCGACGGCTGATTGATGAAGAACGGGTCGAGGGGGGCCCGTTCGGTGAAGGCGGGTAGCTCGGGGATGACGGCAGCCGAGGCGTGCATCTCGTGCTGCATCGGTGAGGTTGCTTTCTCGTTGCACGCGGCGAAGAGTGCCCCCGCACCCACGCACACGGCCGCCAGCGTTTTCCGGATCACGTCGCGCTGCATGATTCACCTCGATCGGAATGATGGTCCGCGGAGGTCGATGGCGGCTCTTCCCTCCGCGGCCGGGTGGTCACATCCTCGGTTCGCTCACCGTCGGCCATCGTACTTGGCTGGTACGGAAAACCGGCCGTCAGCCCGACACGCCCCCGATCGCATTCCCTGATATGCTGCGCGCATGACCACGTCCGCCGATGACCGAGGCGAGTTCACTCGCTTGCTCGAGCAGGTGCGCGACGGCGACCAGCAGGCGTTCGACCGCTTGCTGGCGATGGTCTACGACACCCTGAAGGAGATTGCGCGCCGGCAGCTGTCGCGGCGTCGGCGCGGTGCCGGGCTCTCCACGACCGAGCTCGTCCACGAGGCGTACTTCAAGCTTGCGGGGCGGGGCGGACAACACTGGCAGGACCGCGTCCACTTCTGCGGGATCGCCGCCAACGCCATGCGCCAGGTGCTGGTGGACCATGCGCGGCAGCGCAACGCCGCGAAGCGCGGTGGCGGCGCCGACCCGGTCACCCTCACCGCCGGCCACGACGCGGTACAGCCGACCGTGGTCGACGTGCTCGCCCTCGACGAGGCACTCGACCGGCTCGCCGAGCGGAACGAGCGGCTGCGCCGCGTCGTCGAGCTCCTCTTCTTCGGCGGGATGACCCAGGAGGAGGTGGCCGCGCTCCTTGGCGTCTCGACTCGCACTGTCGAGCGGGACTGGTTGAAGGCAAGATTGTTCCTCCATCGGGAGCTTCACGCGGGGGACGCATGACGCGCGTACGCTGGGCCGACATCGAGCGCGTGCTGGACGAAGTGCTGGACCACGAGCCGCACGAGTGGAACGCGGCGATCGCCGAGTTGTGCGGGCCGGATGCGGAGCTGCGCGCCGAGGTCGAATCGCTCGTCGCGCGCCACGAGGCCGCGCAGCGATTTCTCCAGGTGCCGGCACCGGCCGCGATCAGGATGTGGAGGGATGGACCGGAGCACGACGCGAGCTCGATCGAGACACGCGAGCCGTTGCCTGCCGACGAGAGCCACGTCGTCGATCCGCTCGTCGGGTCGAGCGTGGCTCACTATCGCATCGTGGCGCGGCTCGGCGGCGGCGGCATGGGCGTCGTCTATCGAGCGCGCGACACGCGCCTCGAGCGTGACGTCGCGCTGAAGTTCCTGCCCCCGCATCTCGTCCTCGACGCCCGGGCAAAGAGCCGCTTCATGGTCGAGGCGCGCGCCGCGGCCGCCCTCGACCACTCGAACATCTGCACCGTGCACGAGATCGGCGAGACGGGCGACGGACGCCTGTTCATCGCCATGGCCTGCTACGACGGTCAGGTTCTCAAGGAGCGGATCGCCGAGGGCGCGCTCCCGCCCGACGAAGCGGTGACGATCGCCATCGGCATCGCGCGCGGACTCGCCGCGGCCCATGCGCGTGGCATCGTACACCGCGACGTGAAGCCAGCGAACGTCATGCTGGCCGCGGACGGCGGTGTGAAGCTGCTCGACTTCGGCATCGCCAAGCTGGCCGACGTGACCGTCACGCAGTCGGGTGTCACGCCTGGGACCGTCGCCTACATGTCTCCCGAGCAGATCCACGGAGCGGCTGCGGACGCGCGATCCGATCTCTGGTCGCTCGGCGTGGTGCTCCACGAGATGGTCACCGGCACGCGTCCCTTCCTCGGCAGCCACGATGCCGCCGTGATGCACGCGATCCTCCACGACGACCCGCCCGCACTCGTTGGCGAAAGCGGGGGGATCATGGCCAACCTGTCGGAGATCTTGGGCCGCCTGCTCGCCAGGAATCCCGACGAGCGCTATCCAAGCGCATCGGCTCTGCTCGCGGAGCTCGAGCCCCTCGCCGCCGACGATTGGCGTGGAGCTGTGAGCGGCCCGGTGCGCGCGCTCGCGCGCGAATCGACGGCCCAAGCGCTCGCGGCGGCGCAGCGCAGTCGTGGAATGCGCTCGTCCGTGCGCCGTATCGGCTTGCGGAGATGGATGACCGTTCTCCTGACGTCGCTCGTGCTGGCGGCGGCCGGGTGGGTAGCGGCGAGCCGATTCGCCACGGGCCCGGCCGACGTCCGGCGTGTGGCCGTGCTCCCGCTGGCCAACCTCACCGGCGATCCGGCGCTCGGCTACTTCGTGGACGGCGTGCACTACGCGCTGACCACCGAGCTGTCCAGGATCGAAGGCCTGGCGGTGCAGTCGCGACAGTCGGTGCTCCGCTATCGGGGGAGCGATCGTCCGCTCCCCGAGATCGCGCGCGAGCTGGGCGTGGATGCGCTGGTCGAGGGTGCCGTGTTCAAGAGCGGCGACAGCGTTCGGATCACGGTCCAGCTCCTGCGCGCACGGCCGGAGCAGCAGATGCTGGCGGCGACTCACACCGGCCCGCTCGACCATGCGCTCGTGCTGCACAACGTTGTGGCGCATCAGATCGCCGACTCGGTTCACGCGCGACTCGCACCCGCCGAGGCTCGGCGACGGCAGGGGGCCAGGCACGTGGTGATTCCCGCGGCGGAGAAGGCATTCCTCGCCGGGCTCTATCATCTCGAGCGGTCGATGAAGGCGGAGCTCCTCCCCGGACCGGTGCAGCTCCAGATGCTCGACAGCGCCATCCGGCACTTCGAGGACGCGATCGCGCTCGACCCTCGGTGGTCGGCGCCGCACGCCCGACTCTCCACCGCCTACCGTGTCAAAACGGACGACCTCCCGGAGGACTCGGCGGCCAAGTACTACCGCAAGGCGAAGGTGGAGGCGGCCCGCGCGATCGAGCTCGATGACGCGGACGCCGAAGCGCATGCGTCGCTCGCCATCGTGCTGGCATTTCACGAGTGGGACTGGGCAGGCGCGGACCGCGAGATTCGCCGCTCGCTCGCGTTGGACCCGTACGCGCGGGCGTTCGCTGCCGCGGCCATCATGACGGCTTTAGGGCGGCACGACGAAACGCTGTCGCTGTGGCGAAAGGCGGAGGCACGTTATCCGCTCTCGGAGCTGTTGAGACTGAGCGCCGTGATGTCGCACGGATGCGCGGAGCGCAACGACGAAGCGATCGCCACGGCGAGAGAGCTGAACGACCGTGTCACGCGATCGGGGCGGACCGGCGTGTCCGGCGACAGCGCCTGGCTGCTGGCAGTTCTGGCGCGCGAGCACTCGATGAAGGGCGAGCATGCGAAGGCGATCGCCGCGGCGGAGGCCCTCGCGGCGCGCCAGCCCACGCCGCAATCGCGCGTGATGCTCGCTTTCGTGTACGCGCGCGCAGGGCGGCGAGACGAGGCACGGGCGATCGCGGCTCGGCTCGAGGCTGAGGCGCACGCGAGCGGCCGTGGGTCGGGACCGGCTCATCTGTATGCCGCGCTCGGCGACACCCAGCGTGCCGTCGACATCGTCGTCGCGGCGGCAAAGCAGCACCGGCCGTCGGCGATGTTCCGCTGCAGCATCGAGTATCGCGTGCTGAGGAACGAGCCGCGTATGCGCGAGCTCGTCCGGACACTCGGGTTCCCGTCCGCCTGAGCGTCAGCCGTACCGAGTACCGGTACCCGTATTTGGTACCTGTACCTAGTACGCTCGAGCCGGTGACCAACGGCTCTCGTGCGAGTACCCGCGGGTTCGTGACAGTACCGGTACCGATGTACCCTGTACCCGGTGCCTTGTACGGCGTCCACGCGCGCCGCTCGAGCGATCGAGGAGTCAGACTACTTGAAGATTTGGGTCGGACCCGGGTCTGCCCCGCGCAGAGGCCGGCACGTGCGCCGAATCCGGCGTACAGGGTCGGCAGTACAGGGTATATCGGTACACGGACGGCCACGAATCCCCGCGTACCGCGGCGACAGCCTGGATGCGCCGGCTCGAGCGTACAGGGTACTCGGTACAGATACAGATACGGGTACAGGTACCCGGGTACAGCGTACGCGGGACTTCCTACCGCCTCTCCGAGGAAGTAATTCAGGGGCACCAATTCTCCTGATCCCGAATCCCCCCGATGTCAAAGTCGATCCTCGTCATCACCGGAGACGGCGGCGAGAGCTACGAGACGCTCTACGCCGTCCACCGTCTGCGCGAAGCCGGCTACGAGCCGCGCATCGCCGCCCCGTCGCGCAAGCGCCTGAACCTGGTGATGCACGACTTCGAGCCGGGCTGGGACACGTACGTCGAGCGTCCCGGCTACCAGCTCGCCTCGGACCTGACCTTCGCCGAAGTCCGCGTCGACGATTACGACGCGGTGCTCGTCCTCGGCGGCCGCGCGCCCGAGTACCTGCGCCACGACGCGAAGGTCCTCGAGCTCGTGCGCTGCTTCCACGACCGCCAGAAGTGGGTGTTCGGGATCTGTCACGGGATGCAGGTGCTGGCGAGCGCCGGCGTGCTCGAGGGGGTGCGGGCGACTGCGTACGAGCATTGTCGCACCGACGTCGAGCGTGGCGGCGGAGAGTACGTCGTCGACGAGCAGGCGGTGCGACACGGGCGGATCGTGACCGCGCAGACGTGGCAGTCGCACCCGGAGTTCTATCGCGAAGTGATGTCGTGCCTCGACGGCCGCTAAGGTGCGCGAGCGGCTGGAGCGGGAGCTCTCCGGCCGGTACGCGATCGAGCGCGAGCTCGGGCGCGGCGGTATGGCGTGCGTGTGGCTCGCGCACGATCGGCGTGACGCCCGCCCCGTCGCGATAAAGGTCCTCGACGCCGACCTCGCCGGCGCGATCGGCGCCGACCGGTTCGTCCGCGAGGTCCGCCTCACGACGCGACTGCAGCATCCGGGCATCGTCCCCGTGCTCGACTCGGGGGTGCTCCCC
>DATEOG010000250.1:0-4293 GCA_035274345.1 Gemmatimonadaceae bacterium | reverse complement strand
GGCAGCGCTACGACCGCCATGTCGTTCTTCGTGGCTTGATACGCCCAGACGACCCCTCCGACGGCGCCGGCGAAGCTCCCAACGTTCATGAAGCGCTCGCGCCGTCTGAAAATGGCGTCGCCATCGAGCGCGGTGGCGCGCGGTTCGGGCGATGTAGCCGATACGGCTGCCGCCACGGTCGAATCCGCTGCATCGGCCGACCGCGCACCGACACTCAGGGCGTCGATCGCGGGCGCGACGGAGTGCCGCACCACCTGCGCGCCGGTTGGTTGCGCGAATGTGAGCATGAGCGAGAGAACGAGCGAGACGTTGGCGGCGAGGTGTGACATCGCATCCTCCGAAAGTTCTGGATTCGTGCGCCACGACTCCGTCCTTCGCCCGATGAGCGGGCGCTCGGTCTCGCGTCGTGCGCGTCGACACGCAGCACGATCGCGGCACAAGCGTCACGCCGACATACGTCAGATTACGTAGTCAGCCGGCTCCAGCGCCTCAACGGCCAGGACGCTTGGCGCCTCCCCGATTCCAGTAGCCGAACTCCGGCTGGTGGCACGCGTCCTCGAGATCGGCGACACGATCACGCACGAAGCTCTGCGAATCGCCGAGCGCCTGGTTGTAGATCGAGGGGCCGATCTCGGTGAGGATGAACTCGAGGAAGAGCTGCGCGGGGAGCTCGCGCAGCTCGAGATCGAGCTCCTCGGCGCAGTAGCGGCGCAGGGAGCTCAGGGCTTTCGCGGTCGTATCCTTGTCGAGCTGAATCGGCATCGTGGTGGGAATCGGTGGGCGAGTGGGCGGTCGTAAAGGTGCATCCGCCCACCGCCCGCGACCACCACGCCGTCAGAGGCCTGCGCGACTCAGCAGCTGCCGAAGCTTCTTCGAGGCGAACGCCATCATCTCGCCCTTCGCGACGATCGCGCGCGTGAGCAGATCCGGCGGCACGTCGGTCGATTTCTGCGAGACCGTGCGGTACTTGCGCAGCGCGCGCGCCGCAGCGACCGACTCGGCATCCGGATCGTCGACGAGCTCGGGGCCGAACGACGTATTCGCGAGCCGGCGTTCGGCGCGGTTGCGATGTCGTTTCGTGCGTGCGACGCCCTTTCGCGCCGCCTTCGAGGTCTCACCGATGGTGCTGCGACGATCCCGCTCGACCGACTCCGCCTTGCGCTGCTGCGTCGTTTTCTGCACTGGGTCCCTCCTCGACTGGTTCGACGATGCCACCCTTCCGGACGCAGCACAAGTCGTGCGCGATCCGGGCGGGGGCCTGGTTCCCGACGAACCGACGGTCGCCCTCGAGGCTACGAGGCGCAGCGGCGCCGATCACGTCGGCGGCAGCTCGACGAACTCTGGCGCGCGCGGGACGAGGCGCATCGCCCGAATGAGCGCCGGCGGCGGGACGACCAGCTTTCGCGCCGCAAGGTCGAGCCAGCCACCGGTCGATCGCACCACGGCGGCACGCTCTCCCGCGGCGTTGAAGATCTCGTTCTCGAGCGTGAACCGTGCGCCGTCCGGGCTCATCGCGAGCGCGGCGTGGGACACCGTGACCGTCTCGTGAAGACCAATCTCGCGGAAATACTCGAGCTCGTCCCTGCGCACGACGGGCCCGATGGCGAGACGCCTGAACTCGCTCGGTGAGAAGCCGTGCTCGGCGAAGAATGCCATGCGTACGTCGGCGGCGAGGTCGAGGTAGGCGGTATTCGCCAGATGTCCATTGAAGTCCATCGTCCGCCAGCCGGCGAGGAATTCACGGACGTAGCGCTCGGACGCGGGCGCGGTCACGGCCGGCGCGCCGCGCTGTCCAGCGGGACCACCCGGACGTGGGGATCGGCGAACATCCCCCCGCGTACTTCGACTGCCAGGCGATCCTGACCGGCCGGCGGGCGGCGATCGATCACGACGCGATATCCGTGATCGGTCCGCTCCACCGACCGCACGACGCAGACCGAGTCGGAAGCGTTCGCCCCGCAGACGTCGTTGCGAGCGTAGAGGATCGCCTCGCGCTGGCTGAGCCGACCGGTCGTCACGCATCCGGCGAGCGCGCACGACGCGACCAGAACGACGCGCGCCACGTTGGCGCGGATCGTCATCGCAGTCGATGATCTCCGTCGATCGGTCATCGGTCCATCACTCCGGGACGATCTTCTCGAACATTCCTCGCGCGAGCCGCGCGGAGGGGATGGCAACATGCACGCGCCGTGCGCGGCCTGTCTCAGGCCACCAACCGGACGCATCGAAACCCCGAGGCGCACCTCCCGTATGGCCTGCGTCGCGAAAGCTCGCCAGCAGCTCCCCTCCCCGCACGTCGCGCCCGGATGACGACGACCTCCCCACGTCTGCCCACCGCGCATGTCCATTTCCGGCTCCTGATCGCCCTCGCGCTCACGGGCCTCGCCGCATGCCATCCCGGCAACGAGGAAGCCAAGCAGCTCGATCGCTCCTGCGAGTCGGGCGACGCGGCCGCGTGCAACCGCCTCGCATCGCGGCTCGAGAAGGGCGAGTACGTCCTCGAGGACGATGCGCGAGCCGCCACGCTGTTCGGCCGCGCGTGCGATGGGCAGATCGGCGACGGGTGCGCCAGTCTCGGCGTCCTGAACGAGCGAGGCAGTGGGGTGAAGCGCGACTCGGCGCGCGCCATCGCGCTGTACCAGCGCGGTTGCGAGCGCGGCGGGATGGACGGCTGCGCGCGACTCGGGTCGCTCGTGCAGCAGGGACGCGGGATGCCGCGCGATCCCGTGCGTGCGGCAGCGCTCTTCAAGCGCGCGTGCGATGGCGGGCATCGCGTCGGCTGCGCGCGACTCGGAGCTCTCCACGCCTCGGGTGAGGGTGTGCCGCGGGACGCCGCGCGCGCCGCCGGCCTGTTCCGCCAGTCGTGCGACTCGCTCGTCGCCGCCGGATGTCTCGGGCTCGCGGAGCTGCACCTCGCGGGCACGGGCGTGCCGCGACACGACTCCACGGCCGTCGCGCTGCTCGAGCGAGGCTGCAAGGGCAAGGAGGGCGGCGCCTGCGTCAGGCTCGGCACCCTGTTCGAGGCCGGTGAGCACGTCGCGCAGAACTACCAGCGAGCAGCGCAGCTCTACCGCGAATCGTGCGGCGAGCTCGAGCAGGGTGAAGGGTGCGCCCGGCTCGCGCAGATGTACATGCGAGGGGCGGGGGTATATCGCGATACCTCTCACGCGACGAAGCTGAACCGCGACGCGTGCAGGCTCGGGCACACCGCTTCGTGCCCCAAGCGGAGGAGCTCGTGATGGCGACGGGACAGACTCTCCTCGCCGCCGAGCGGCTGACGAAGCGCTATGGCAGCGTCGTCGCGCTCGACGACGTCAGCTTCACCATCAGCGACGGGATCACGGGCATCCTCGGCGAGAACGGCGCCGGCAAGAGCACGGCGATCAAGATCTTCCTCGGGCTGGTGCGGCCGACCAGCGGCACGGCCACGGTACTCGGCGAGAATGCGTCGACCAGCCTGGACGTGCGCGGGCGACTCGGCTACATGCCGGAGCACGACTGCCTGCCGAGCCAGGTGAGCGCGGCGGAGTTCCTGACGCACATGGCGGAGGTGAGCGGCCTTCCGCCGTCGACTGCGCGGACGCGAGCGGCCGACACGCTGCGCCACGCAGGATTGTTCGAGGAGCGGTATCGCGCCATCGGCGGCTACTCCACCGGGATGAAGCAGCGCGTCAAGCTGTGCCAGGCACTCGTGCACGACCCGGCGTTCATCTTCCTCGACGAGCCGACCGCCGGCCTGGATCCGATGGGACGCGAGGACATGCTCGCGCTCATCCGGAAGACACACCGCGAGTTCGGCATCAGCGTGCTGCTCTCGTCACACCTCATGGCCGACGTCGAGCGCACGTGCGACCGTATCATCGTGATGCAGGGCGGTCATCTCGTGCACGCGGGCGAGGTTGGCCAGTTCACCCAGGAGACGCAAACGGTGTTCATCGAGGTCGACACCAATCGGGATGCGCTCGTCGCCGCCCTGCAGCGCCGCGGCGTCGCGGTCACGGCCGACGGGAGCGGGCTGACGATCGAAGGGCCGGACGAATCCGTGTACGACCACGTGCGCGACGCGCTCGTGGAGGCCGAGGCACCGCTGCGCCGCATGGCGCCGCGCCGGCGCGCGCTCTCCGAGCTGTTCGAGCGGGTGTCAGCATGACCGGCGGCACCGTCTTCGACATCGGATATCAGCGCTATACCGGCGAGCGCGAAGGCCGCGGCCGCGCGCGGCGCGGCGTGTTCCGCGACGGCGTGCGCATCGCGCTCGGTCTCGGGCGTGGCGGGCGCGCGAAGGTGCTCCCC
>DATEOG010000249.1:0-3175 GCA_035274345.1 Gemmatimonadaceae bacterium | reverse complement strand
TCGTGAGCGTCGGCGCGCACAATGGGTATGGACATCCGAGCCCGGAGGTGATGCGGGCTCTTCGCGATTCGGGGGCGCAGGTGCTCCGCACGGATCGCCTCGGCACGATCGTGGTCAGTACGGATGGACGGCATCTCGAGGTGGAGGCGCGCGACGAACGATGGTCGATTCCCGACCGACCGACTCCATGACGGCTCGACGTGCGGTCCCGATCGTGCGCGTCGCGTCCGCGCTCTGGCGCGCGCTGCTCGGCGCTCCAATGCCGCTTCCCGCGTCGCTGCGCGAACGCTATCCCGAGCTCGCCGACGCCCGCTGGCGTCGCGGCGGGTTGCCCGTACGTATCGGAGGCTGGTGCCTCGGCCGCGCCACCGTGTCGGGGATCACGCTCGGCCGAACGGTGTGGCTTGCACCCGGCGTATCGCTCGCGCCGGAACTGCTCTTGCACGAACTCCGCCACGTCCACCAGTTTGCAGAAGACCGTGCCTTTCCGCTCCGCTACGTGTTGGGGAGCCTGCGGCACGGCTACTTGCGGAATCCGTACGAGGCGGACGCGCGCCAGTTCGCCGCGAGCCGCGTCGACGGCGTCCCTCCCAGCGTGTAGAGGTCGCCCGTGGTCCAGCACACCGCGACGTCCGTCGTCACGATCGAGCGCTTCATCATCGAGCAGGAGCGCCTCCACCCCGAGGCCACCGGCGAGCTGTCGGGCATCCTCTACGATCTGGCGCTCGCGGCGAAGATGATCGCCAACAAGGTGCGGCGCGCCGGCCTCGCCGACATCCTCGGCGCAACGAGCGACGCCAACGTGCAGGGCGAGATCCAGCAGAAGCTCGACGTCTTCGCCAACGAAACCATCGTCAAGGCCGTCGATCACGGCGGCCGGCTCTGCGCGATGGCCTCGGAAGAAGTCGAGGGGATCATCCCGATCCCCGAGGGATTCAAGTGCGGGAAGTACTGTCTCCTCTTCGATCCGCTCGACGGCTCGTCCAACATCGACGTCAACGTGCCAGTCGGCACGGTGTTCAGCATCGTGCAGAAGATCACGCGCGGCCGACACGGCGAGATGGAGGATCTCCTGCAGCCAGGTCGCCGGCAGGTCGCGGCGGGCTATGTGATCTACGGCTCGAGCACCATGCTCGTGTACACGACGGGGCAGGGCGCGCACGGCTTCACGCTCGATCCGTCGATCGGTGAGTTCCTCCTCTCGCATCCGAACATCCGCACTCCCGACGAGGGCCAGTTCCTCTCGGTGAACGACTCGTACGAGCAATACTGGGATGAGCCGACCAAGCGGCTCATGCGGAAATACCGCGGGCTCGAGGGAGAGCGCAGGCACCTGACCGTGCGCTACGTCGGCTCGCTGGTCGCCGACTTCCACCGCAACCTGCTCGGCGGCGGCGTGTTCTGCTATCCGCACAGCCGCAAGAGCCCACAGGGGAAGCTGCGGCTCCTCTACGAGGCGAATCCGCTCGCGTTCATCTGCGAGCAGGCGGGTGGCGCGGCGATCGACGGAAAGATCCGACTGCTCGACGTGCAGCCGACCGACCTGCATCAGCGCACGCCGCTGTTCATGGGATCGAAGAGCGACGTCGATCTCGCGTTGCAGACGTTCGCGCATCACTCCGAGCTCGTCGGCGCCTAGAGGTACGCGCATCACCGACCCGCGCTTCTCGCCCTCGGGGATCCCGGTCGAACCGGTCTATCGTCCGGCCGACGCGCCCGTCGATTACGAGCGCGATCTCGGCGATCCGGGTTCGTTCCCCTACACGCGCGGCGTACAGCCGACGATGTACCGTGGCCGGCTCTGGACCATGCGCCAGTATGCCGGCTTCGGGACGGCGCGTCAGACGAACGAGCGCTTCCGGCTGCTGCTCGAGAAGGGGCAGACGGGGCTCTCCGTCGCATTCGATCTCCCGACGCAGATGGGGATCGATTCGGATTCGCCGCGCGCGCATGGCGAGGTCGGTCGCGTCGGCGTGGCGATCGACACGGTGGAGGACATGCACCTCCTCCTCGACGCGATCCCGCTCGATCGCGTGACGACGTCGATGACGATCAACGCCACGGCGGCGATCCTTCTCGCGATGTACGTCGTGGTCGCCGAGGAGCGCGGCATCCCGCGGTCGGCGCTCGGCGGAACGATCCAGAACGACATCCTCAAGGAGTACGTCGCCCGCGGCACGTACATCTATCCCCCCGGTCCCTCGCTCGCGCTCATCACCGAGATCTTCCGATTCTGCGCGGAGGACGTCCCGAGCTGGAACCCGATCTCGATCTCCGGCTATCACATCCGCGAGGCCGGATCGACCGCGGTCCAGGAGCTCGCCTTCACCTTCGCGAACGCGATGGAGTACGTGGCGCGCGCGCGCGATGCCGGCCTCGCGATCGACGACTTCGCGCCGCGGCTCTCGTTCTTCTTCGCCGCGCACAACGACCTGTTCGAGGAGGTCGCGAAGTTCCGTGCCGCGCGACGCATGTATGCGCGTCTCATGCGCGAACGGTTCGACGCGAACGACGCGAGCTGCCGTCTGCGCTTCCACACCCAGACCGGCGGCGTGACGCTCCAGGCGCAGCAGCCGCTCAACAACGTCGTGCGCGTCACGGTGCAGGCGCTCGCCGCGGTGCTCGGCGGTACGCAGTCGCTGCACACCAACGGCTACGACGAAGCGCTCGCGCTGCCGACGGCGGAAGCCGCCACACTGGCGCTCCGCACCCAACAAGTCGTCGGGTTCGAGAGCGGGGCAGCGATCACCGCCGATCCGCTCGCCGGGAGCTATTACGTGGAGCAGCTCACCACTGCCCTCGAGACGCAGGCGATGCAGCTCCTGGAGCGCGTCGACGAGCTCGGAGGCGCCGCCAGCGCGATCGACGCCGGATTCTACCAGGAGGAGATCGGACGCTCCGCCTACGAGTATCAGCTTCGCGTGGAACGCGGCGAGTCGGTGATCGTGGGCGTCAATCGCTTCGCCGATGGCTCCGAGATGCCGGTCGCGCCGGCGCCCGACTACTCCGCGCTCGAGCGCGATCAGGTCGGGCGTCTGGCGGCGACGAGAGCGGCTCGCGATGCCACAGCCGTGCGCGCGACGCTGGACGCGCTGAGTGACGCGGCTGGCGACTACGTTCAGCAAACAGGAGCGAACCGCACGGCGCTCATGCCGCTCATCGTCGACGCCGTGCG
>DATEOG010000248.1:0-4676 GCA_035274345.1 Gemmatimonadaceae bacterium | reverse complement strand
CGCCTCGAACGCGTCGATCTTCTCCGCCGCCGTGCCGGAGGAGCCCGAGATGATCGCTCCGGCGTGCCCCATGCGGCGCCCGGGCGGGGCGGTCCGGCCGGCGATGAATCCGACGACCGGCTTCTTCATGTGCTGCTTGATGAACGCGGCCGCCTCCTGTTCATCGGTGCCGCCGATCTCGCCCATCATGGCCACGGCCTTCGTCTGCGGATCCGCCTCGAATGCGGCGAGACAGTCGATGAAGTTGGTGCCGTTGATCGGGTCGCCGCCGATGCCGACGCACGTGGTCTGGCCCATGCCGGCGCGCGTCAGCTGGTAGACCACCTCGTACGTGAGCGTCCCGGAGCGGCTCACCACGCCGATGTTGCCGGGCGCGCAGATGTTGCCCGGGATGATCCCGACCTTGCTCTGTCCCGGCGTGATGAGCCCCGGGCAGTTCGGACCGAGCAGCCGCGCACCCTTCTCCTTCACGAACGGATACACGCGCGTCATGTCGAGCACGGGCACGCCTTCGGTGATCGCGACGATGAACTTGACGCCGGCGTCGGCCGCTTCCATGATCGCGTCCGCGGCAAACATCGGCGGCACGTAGATCACCGACGTGTTCGCGCCCGTCGCGCTCACCGCCTCGTGGACCGTGTTGTACACGGGCACCGTGCTCTCGAACTTCTGTCCGCCCTTACCGGGAGTGACGCCGCCGACCACGCGCGTGCCGTACTCCATCATCTGCTTGGTGTGGAAGCCGCCGTCGCGACCCGTGATCCCCTGCACGATCAGGGTCGTCGATTTGTCGATGAAGATGCTCATGCGGCCTTGCCTCCCTTCGCGAGCGCCACCGCCTTCTCGACTGCCTCGTCCATGTCGGACGATGCGGTAAAGCCGTTCTCCTTCAGGATCTTCATGGCGATCTCTTCGTTCGTGCCGGTGAGGCGGATGACGATCGGGATCTTCAGCGGGTTGGCTTTCGTCGCCGTCACGATGCCGTTCGCTACGTCGTCGGTGCGCGTGATGCCACCGAAGATGTTGAACAGGATGACCTTCACGCTCGGATCCTCGGTGATGATGCGCAGCGCGTTCACCACCTTCTCCGGATTCGACGAGCCTCCGATGTCGAGGAAGTTGGCCGGCTCGCCGCCGTAGTATTTCACGAGATCCATCGTGGCCATGGCGAGGCCCGCGCCATTCACCACGCAACCCACGTTGCCGTCGAGCTTGATGAAGGTGAGGTTCGCGTTGCGTGCCTCGACCTCGCTCGGCTCCTCGGCGGTTTCGTCGCGGAGCTCGGCGAGATCGGCGTGGCGATCGAGGGCGTTGTCGTCGACGGAAATCTTCGCGTCGAGCGCGAGCACCTCGCCGGCGGGGGTGACGACGAGCGGATTGATCTCGGCGAGCGACGCGTCGCTCTTCATGAAGGCGTTGTACAGCTGCCCCATGATCTTCGCCGCGGCACGCACCTTCTTCACATCATCGAAGAGGAAGAAGCCGAGCTCCGATGCCTGGTACGGCTGCAGTCCGTATCGCGTATCGATCGGAAGCTTGAGGATCTTCTCGGGCGTCTTGGCCGCGACCTCCTCGATGTCGATGCCGCCGGCCGGACTGACCATGAACACCGGCTTCTTCGTGGCACGATCGAGGATGATGCCGACGTAGGCCTCGCTGGCGATGTCGGCCGCGGACGTCACGAGCACCTTGTAGACCGTGAGCCCGTTGATCTTCATGCCGAGAATTTTCTCTGCTATCTGCCGTGCCTCCGCTGGCGTCTTGGCGAGCTTGACGCCGCCCGCCTTGCCACGACCGCCGGTGTGTACCTGCGCCTTCACCACCACCATGCCGCCGATCTTCTTCGCGATCGCCTCGACCTGGTCGGGTGTGGTCGCAACCTCTCCGGGGGGAATGGGCACACCCTCAGTGCGCAGGATGTCCTTGGCCTGATATTCGTGGATGTTCACGCCGTCTCCGCTGTGATGGTCGTTCCTGCCTCGCCTCGCACCGCGGCCTGGCCGCGATCGAGCACCGTGATGACTGCGCGCCCACCCGTGCGGCGCGCGAAGTCGACTGCGGCGCGAACCTTCGGCGCCATGCTGCCCTCGCCGAACGCGCCCGCGCGGTCCATCGCCTCTGCGTCGTCGACCGTGAGTCGACGCAGCGAACGCTGCTGCGGTGTCCCCCAGTCGGCATACACCGCGTCGACGTCCGTGAGGATGAGGAGCAAACGCGCACCCAGATCCCGCGCCAGCACCGCCGCCGCCAGATCCTTGTCGATCACCGCGTCGATCCCCTCCCAACCCTTCACCGGATCGTCGTAGATCGGAGCGCCGCCACCGCCGCAGGCGATGACGAGCGTTCCGCGCTCGACGAGCCGCTTGATCACCTGCAGCTCGTGGATGGCCTGTGGCACGGGACTGCCGACCACGCGCCTGGCATTTCCCCTGCCGTCGAGCTTCACAGCATGCCCTTCTCGACGCAGCTCGTCGGCGCGCTCCGGCGAGAGGGCCTGGCCGATGAACTTCGTCGGATCCTTCAGCGCGGGGTCGTCCGCACGGACCTGCACCTGCGTGATCAGCGTGACGACCTCGCGCGACGAGCCGGCGCGCCGCAACGCGTTCTCGATGGACTGCTGGATCATGTAGCCGATCCACCCCGCCGTGGCCGCAACGAGCACCCCGAGTGGGAGCGGGCTCGCTTCGGCGCGCGCGACCTCGTTGCGCACGAGCTCGTCGCCGACCTGCGGGCCATTGCCATGGACCACGCAGACGTTCCAGCCGTGCCTCGCGAGATCGACGATCGGGCCGAGGCTCTCGCGCGTGTGGCGGAACTGGTCGTAGATCGTGCTCTTCTCACCCGCCGGCGCGAGCGCATTTCCACCGAGGGCGATCACGGCGGTCGGTGCATCGGGCGGCGGCGTCATCGGAGGCGCCGAGGCAAGCTAGACCGGGCTCGGTGGCGAAGCAAGCTCACGGCGACGGCGCGCGCAGCGCGGCGCCGAGGGCATCGAGCGCACGTCCAAACGCACTCCAATCGCCGCGCCGCATCGCCTCACGCATCTCCGTGTACAGCGCGGAAGCGCGGGACCGTAGATCGATCGGCGTCGCGGCGCTCGCGCCGGGCTCACGCCCCGCGAGTCCCAATGCGGCGGCGAGCGTCGGACCAGCTCGTATCGTGTCGCCGACGACCGTCGCGACACGTGCGAGCGAGGGTGTCGCACCCGCGCGCCAGCGGAACGCCGCCTGGAGATACAGCGGCTTGCCCGCGAGCGGGAGCGCGCGCACCGGCGCGTGAACGAGACTCTCCTCCGTCGCAGTCGAATCGGCAGTGCGCAGACGTTCCACGGTGCCGCTCCAGCGCTGTCCGTCGGGGGCGACGGGAATCCAGATCGTCTCACGCGAGACGCCGCCCACGGCGGCGACCATCCCGCGCACGCGATCCTGCGGATCGAGCAGGGTCCAGAGCGCAGCGAGCCCGATGCCCGGAATCACGGCGCGCAGGGGCTCGCGCGAGATGACCGAATCGGCGGCGTCGAGTGAGGCGGGGTGCCGCACCTCGAGGCTGTCTCCGCGGAAGCCCGCCTGGGCGAATGCCAGGACCTGCGCCTGTGCGCCGTCGACGATGGGTGGAAGCGCAGCTTGCAGCGCGGGAGACAGCGAGCTCGCGCGCACGAAGAGGCTCGGAAAGCGCGCCGCCCACGTCGCCGTGATCGGCTCGGGCGCGGTGGCGAGCACGAGACGCATACGACCGCTCGCGGCGTGCAGCAACGCGGTCGCTGCGTGCTGAAAGTATCCACGCTGCGCTCCCAGAAAGTGGAAGCGTTCGGCGAGCGGGTAGTCGTCCGAGGCGGCGTACAGCTCGAGCGCCCAGTACAGCGAGTCGTCAGCGACGACCGGAAGTATTTCCGAGCCCTGCACGAAAAACGGCGCGAGCGCCCGAACGCGTTCGCGCACGTCGCGTCGCTCGAGAATCATCGGCCGATCGAGCGGCAGATCGCCGAACAACAGGCGAAAGTTCTGGCGCGACCAGGCATGCGCGAGCCGCGAACGCGTCGTCACCATCTCCACGCCGGCGAGTCGCTGCAACGAGTCGGAGAGGAGCGAGTACGCGGGTGCAGAATCGTAGACCGCCGGCTCCGGGATGACGGTTTCCTCGCCGAAACGACTCGACGCCGGAGCGCGAACAGGCTGACCGCGCTCGTCGGCTGCTGCAGCATCGAAGCGACCGAGGTTCCAGAGCTCCCGACCGTCGCTGGCGGCACCTTCTCCGCGCTCCACGATGAGCGCACTCAGTCCCGCCGCGGAGGCCGACCAGCCGGCGCCCGTTCCGACGACGGAGACATGGCGTTCGCGCTCGGCGAATCGGCGCAGCATGTTCGCGTCCCAGATGGCCGTCCGCCCCGCCAACTCTGCTGTCGAGCGGAAGCCGACTCCCAACGTTTCGGCCCGCATCCGCTCCACGATTCCATAGCCGCGTCGCGTGTAGCTGAGTCGGGTCCCCTGGTAAGGTCGCTCCTGCCTGTCGGTCGCATCCGGATCGTCGGAACGCCGCGCGACGAGCGGTGCGACGGTGCGCGCGACGAGCGAGAGCAGCAGCACCGCGCTGACGGAGAAGAAGGCGAGGCGCATCTGCCCGCTCCACCCTGCCCAGAGGACCACCACGGCAGCGCACAGCGTGATCAGCGCCAGCAC
>DATEOG010000247.1:0-14008 GCA_035274345.1 Gemmatimonadaceae bacterium | reverse complement strand
ATCATCCTCGCTCGGCCGCCGCATGCATGGGTCGGCCATCGCCCTCGCACTCGCCGCGTTCGCGTCTCCTCTCACCGCCCAGCCTGCGCGCTCCCCCACGGCGCGCGTCTCCAACGGCTTCTCCGCCGAACGGCTCGCGCGCGTCGATCGCTTCCTGCAGCAGTACGTGGACTCGAATCGCATTGGCGGTGCGGTCGCCCTGGTGATGCGCGACGGACAGGTCGCCTACCAGAAGAGCGTCGGGTGGATCGATCGCGAGTCGCGCCGGCCGATGACCTCGGACGCGCTGTTCCGCATCGCGTCGCAATCCAAGGCGATCACCAGCACTGCCATCCTCATGCTGGTCGAGGAGGGGAAGATCGCGCTGGGCGATCCGGTGAGCCGTTTCATTCCGGCCTACGCACGGACGACGGTCGCATCGCGCGCCGACAGCGGCCGCAGCGTGGTGCCGGCGCGGCGGCAGATCACCATCCAGGACCTGCTCACCCACACGGCGGGCATCTCGTACGGCGGAGAGCGCTGGATCGCCGATCAGTACGCCGCCAAGGGACTCGGGCCTGCAGCGGGCAACGGCTGGTACACCGCCGACAAGACGGAGCCCGTGTGCGAAACGATGGAGCGGTTGGCGACACTCCCCTTCGTGTCGCAGCCGGGTGAAGCGTACGTGTACGGGTACAACACCGACATTCTCGGATGCGTCGTCGAGCGCGCATCCGGTCTCTCGCTGGACGAATTCATTCGCACGCGCATCACGGGCCCGCTCGGCATGACGGACACGTTCTTCTTCGTTCCCACGGCGAAGGCGTCGCGTCTCGTGACCCTGTACATGAACGACAGCACGGGACGCGTCGCGCGAGCCCCGGAGGGATCGCGTGGTCAGGGCCACTACGTCGAGGGACCGCGGCGGAATTTCTCGGGCGGAGCCGGTATCGTCTCGACGGCGCGCGACTATGCGCGCTTCCTGCAGATGATGCTCAACCGAGGTGAGATCGACGGCGTGCGCATCCTCTCACCTCGCTCGGTCGACCTCATGACGTCCAATCAGGCCGGCACGCTCTTCTCGCAGAACGGGCGCGGCTTCGGACTCGGGTTCGAGATCGTGGAGCGGCTCGGCGCGAATGGCTACTACTCCGTCGGGAGCTTCGGCTGGGGCGGCGCATACGGCAGCAACTACACGGTCGACCCCGTGGAGCGTCTCGTCGTCGTCTTCATGATCAACCAGATGCCGAACCGCAGCGACGTCGCCTCGAAGTTTCCGGCGCTCGTCTATCAGGCGCTGACGGATCTCGCGCCGCGCGCGGGCTGGTCTGCGAGGCAGACGTCGCGGTGACCGTCCCTGGCGGGGCCGGGTTGAGCATGACAGCCGCTCACCCTGCCCTGCCTCGGAGGTTTCCGTGCACCTGCTGCGTCCATCCCACCTCGTCGCCGCCGCCGCGACGGTCGTCGGGATCTCCACCGCCACGTTCTCGACGTCAGGCGCACGTCCGGCATCCGCCTCTCACGCCGATGGCGTCGCCGACGCGCGCCGGATCGCGCGCATCCGCACGCACTTCGACAGCGTACTGACGGAGCTCGCCGCCTCGGCCGCCGACTCGCTCTCCAGACCTGCGCGCGCACGCCGGAGCGCGCTGATCGAGACGCTGCGCGCGTACCGCGATCGCGGCGACTTCCCGCACAACTACGACTTCGCGGGTCAGGCGATCCCATATTTCGTCGACCGGCGTACAGGCGCGCTCTGCGCGGTCGCTCATCTCCTCGCCTCCACCGGCCGGCGTGACATCGTCGATCGCGTCGCCATCTCCGACAACAACGTGTGGGTCGCGCAGCTCGCGGGCGATACGGCGTTCACGCGCTGGCTCGTACACCAGGGGCTCACGCTCGCCGAGGCCGCGCGAATCCAGGTGCCCTACATGCAGCCGGAGACACCGGCGCAGAAGGCTCGCAACAGTGCCTTCCTCGTCGTGGCGCCCGTGGCGGTCGGATCAGCGCTCGTGACCACGGCCCTCAACGCGCTCGGCAACGCGGATGGGCACCAGCGAGCCACTCGTGTCGTCGGTATCGCTGCAGGTGCGGCCTCGCTCGCACTGGGAGCAATGCTCGTCACGCGCTCGGATGTTCCGACGAGCGTCGGCGCCGCAACCGCAGGGGTCGGCGGCCTGAGCCTGATGCTCGCCGGGCGTGCTACGCACCGGCATCGCTCGCTCGTCGCACGACAGCGCGAGCTCGATCGAGCGCGCCACGTCGAGGCGGCCGTCGCGCCGATGATCGGTGCGCAGGACGGAGGACGCGCAGGGATGATGCTCTCGGTGCGGTACTAGCGTCGCGAGCTGCCGAGGGCGCCTGCTCGCCGGAGCCTGGGCCGCGCGGTACACTATGGAGTCGTCGGCAAACGACCAGGGCGCGAGGTGCGCCGCTGGTCGTCCCGCTTGTCGCCTCCGCCGCCATGTCGTCATTGTCTCCGCTCGGTCGCGCGTCCACGCTCGTCTGCTCGCTCACGATCGCTCTCGGCGCTTCGCGCCCCGCGGGCGGCCAGACGCTCGGTGGACAGGTCGTTCAGCTCGAGTCGAAGAAGCCGATCGGCGGCGCCGCCGTTGCCCTCGTGAACGACAGCGCGACGGTCGTCGCGTCCACGTCGGCTGGTCTCGACGGCGCGTTCTATCTCGACGCGCCGGCGGCCGGAGTGTACCGCCTCGTGCTCCTCGTCTCCGGTGGCTCGTTCGTGAGTCCGGGCCTGCGTCTCGATGCCGGCAAGACGGTCGAGCGGCTCTTCTCCGTCCCTGACGTCCCGTCCACCTTCGCCGCCGCGCTCTTCGCTCGCGATGTGACGAAGCCGGCATCACCGATACCAGGCAGCCGCGGCCCGGTCTATCCCCCGGGCCTCGCCGAGGAAGGTATTCGGGCGACGATCAGCACGATGTTCGTCGTGAACGAGGTCGGCCAGCCCGACCTCGCGACCCTCCGCGTCCTCAACACGTCGCCCAACGAGCGGTTCGTGGAGTCGATCCGTGAGGCGTTGGGGCGCACGCGCTTCGTGCCCGCGCGGAAGGACGACGAGTGGGTTCCGCAGGTCGTGCAGTACACGTACGACTTCGGCCTTCGCGGGGATCCCGATCGCGGAGACGTCATGATCCGCCCGCCCTTGGCAGTGGCGGCTGAAACACGGAGAGTGGCGCGCGAACCTCGCGCCGACGCGAAGTCGCCGGTGAAGACGATGTACGTCGTCACGACGGAGGAGCTATCGAAGCCGGGGATCGAGACGATGAGCCTCTCCGACGCGCTGCACCGCCTGCGTCCGCGTCTGTTCGGTCCATCGCGGAACTACACACGAACGTCCCCGAGCGAGGGCCCCGTCTTCGTGAATGACATTCGTGTCGAAGGCATCGCCTCGCTACGCAACATCACCGCCGGCGACGTCGAGGAAGTGCGCTACTTGAAGCACGAGGAAGCCGTGATGAAGTTCGGGATGGAGATCCCCTACGCGATCACCGTGAAGATGCGCCCCGATCGCTCCTGAACTTCACCGCCGCGTCGCACCCCTCGACGCGGCGGGCCCTGAACGACTCAGCGTCGCGCGCGCATCACCAGCTCGGATGGCGTCGACACGCCACGCAGAAGCTCCTGCGCCTTCGCCAGGTCGGCGTCTTCGCGCAGCGTCCGCGCATACTCGGCCTTGGTGCCGAAGACGAATCGCGTGATCTGGCCTCCCAGCGCGCGGTCCACGAGGGCGTGAGCCGAGTCGTAGACCGCGCGGTCCACCACGATTCCACGTCCCTGCAGCCGCCGGTACAGCTCGTCGCGCATCGCCGGCGTCACCTCGAACTCCGGGCTCGCAACCCCGCCTGACGTCTTCAGCGAGATCGCGTAATCGACCGTCACGTCGCGGAACTTGGGCGCTTTCGCACCGAGCGCTTCCTGGAGCGCCTTGTCGTGCTTGGATACCACGCGATTCGGTACGATGATGTCGGGCACGATCCCGCCGCCGCCCAGCACCGTTCGACCCGCATCGGTCTTGAACACGGGCCGCTTGGTGCTGTCGGCCGACGGAGTCGCGTCATCGTCTCCGTCCGGATCCGCATCGTCCACTCGAGCGCGGTTGATGCTTCGACCGTTCGGAGTGTACCACAGCGCGGTCGTCAGCTTCACCGCACCGTCTCCAATGCGAAACACGCGCTGCGCGCTTCCCTTTCCGTATGTGGAGGTGCCGACGACGAGCGCGCGATCGTGGTCCTGCAGCGCGCCGGCGACGATCTCGCTCGCCGAAGCCGAATTGCTGTCGGCGAGCACGACCAGCGGCATCGTGCCCCAGCGCTGCGCTCCCCGGTCGGCGTACGCCCTGTTCTCGTCGGCGCTCCGGCCCTTGGTCGACACGATCGACTGGCCCGCGTCCAGGAACAGGTCCGCGACGCCGATGCCCTGATCGAGCAGGCCCCCGGGGTTCCCGCGCAGATCGAGCACGAGCGATCGCGCCCCCGCTGCACGCAGCGAATCGATCGCGCGTGTGAGACCGGACGCAGCTTCGGCGCTGAACACCGTCAGGTCCACGTAGCCGACGCCATCCGGCAACAGCAGCGAATGCTGCACCGGGTTCACCTGGATCTCGCGGCGCGTGAGCGTGAAGGTGAGGGGCGCCGTGACACCCGGACGCTCGACCACGACCTTCACCTTGCTCCCGGCGGGTCCGCGAAGGGTCTTCAACGCTTCTTCCGCCGTCAGACCGCGCGCCGACTTGCCGTCGATCTCCACGATCCGGTCGCCCGAGGTGATACCCGCTTGCTCGGCAGGCGTCGCGTGCAAGGTGGCGACCACGGTGATGCCGCTGTCGCGCACGTCCATCTGGATGCCGACGCCGGCGTAGTGGCCGCTCGTGCTCTCGTCCAGCCGACTGAGTCGCCGTGGGTCGAGAAAGACGGAGTGCGGGTCGTGAAGCTCTCCCATCACACCCGTCACCGCCTTGCGGTACAGCAGCGAGTCGGGAAGCGTGTCGACGAAGTCGCGGCGCACGTGCGTCAGCACCTCGTCGAACAGGCGCGCGCCCGCGTTACGGTCCAGTGGCGCGCGCGCCGCACCATCGTGTTCGATCAGCCAGCCACCCGACACCAGTGCGCTCGACAGCACTGCCGCCACAACTACTCCCCGTGATCGCATCCCACCCTCGCGCCGAGTACTCGACCGCGAGTGCGATCGCGGTCTTCAATGTTCAGATGCCTCGAGGTGCGAGAAAGTTCCGGGCCACCGCGTCTCGACCGCTTCACGCACGCGCCTGGACACGTCCCGCTCGCTTCCCGCCCCCTCGATAGAGACGATCGGACCGCACTCAGGATGCGCCCGCTGCCACTCCGGCCGCGCGAAGGCGTCGAATGCCCGGGCCACGCGCTCGTGGAACGCCTGGCCCTCGCGCTCCATGCGGTCGTGCGACGACGACCGCTCCGCCGCCCGGGCCAGCCCCGCGGCCACCGGAAAGGTCAACAGGATCGTGAGATCCGGTACGAGACCACCCGTCGCGAGGCCGTTTGCGGTGCGCACGTCTTCCTCGGGCAAGCCACGCCCGCCGATCTGGTAGGCGTACGTGCTGAGGAAAAATCGATCGAGCAGCACGTGCTCGCCGCTCGCCAGGGCCGGCCGGAGCTCTCCGGCCACCATCTGCGCCCGCGAGGCCATGAACAGCAGCGCCTCGGCTCGCGCGTCCATCGCCCATTCGCGTTCGAGCAGGAGTCGGCGCACTTCCCCTCCCAGCGGGGTGCCGCCCGGCTCGCGCAGACACCGGTGTGCGATCCCTGCCTTCGCCAACGTGTCGGAGAGCAGGCGAAGCTGGGTCGACTTGCCCGAACCTTCGCCTCCCTCGAACACGATCAGGCGGCCGCCGCTGGCCATGCGCTATCCCAGCGTGATGATGGAGCTCGTGGCGCCCTTCTCGATGCCGTCGACGATCCAGTCGTTCACGCGCGCCATGAGCTTGTCGAAATTCTCCTGCGCCGAGACGAGCCGCTGGTACGCCATCTGGCTCTGCACCTGGCCGAGCAGCGCGTCCAGATCCTTCTCCATCTGTTCGGTCGGGCGCTCGCCCCGCTGGATCATCTGCTGCGCATCGATGCGCAGCTGCTCCATCTGCTTCAGGAGCGCCACTGCCGCCGAATCCTGGCCGAGCGCGTCATTGGCGCGCTTCACCGCCTGATACTCGGGGCTCTGCCCGATCAGTCGTCCCAGGTCCTTGGCCTTGCTCTCGATCATTCCGCCCCCCGTCGTCTGGCGACCACGAATCGCTCGCGGCCGGTGAGATCCAGCACCACCTGCACCTGCTCGTACGCGCCGTCCGTCGCCACGAGCTCCGCGACGATCGAGGCGCGTCGAACGTCCACCTCGAGCGCGAGCAACCCCCCGACCTCGAGCGCGCGGCCGGCGTCGCGTATCAGTTGCGCGGTCGTCGCCATTCCATCGGCACCGCTGAACAGCGCGACCGACGGCTCCCAATCGCGCACGCTCGCGGGCAGCGTCTCACGCTCGTCCCACGAAATGTACGGCGGGTTGGAGATCACGGCGCGGAGCGGGCGCTCGGGCACCGCACCGAGCAGTGAGCCGGCTCGCATCTCCACCGCGCTGCGGAGCACCGACGCGCATCGCGCGACATTGGCGCGAGCGACGGCCAGTGCGTCGAGCGAGATATCGGTCCCGATGACCTTCTCCGCGCGCCCCTCGCTCGCGAGTGCGAGGGCGATCGCGCCGGAGCCGGTACCAACGTCCACCAGGATCCCTCCCGGCGCGTTCCGCAACCCTTCCAGCACGATATCCACGAGCCGCTCCGTCTCGGGGCGCGGGATCAGCACACGCCCGTCGACGTCGAGAGTGAGATGCCGGAAGGCGGCCTGCCCCGCTGCGTACTGCAACGGCGTCCCCTTCGCCCGGCGCGCCGCGGCACGCAGCGCGTGCGCCCAGTCCTCATCGCCGATCCGGTGCGCCTGATCGACCGTCGGCCAGTGGCGCGGCATGTCGTGCAGCGCCGCGAGCAGCTCGCGCGCCTCGCGCAGGGCATCGCCGCCGTGGGAAGGCTCCAGCAACGCCGACATCTCGGCCACCAGGGCGCCTACCGTCCGCGCACCCGTCGCCGCGCTCGCGACCCCAACGTCGTCAGTCACCCAACTGCTCCTCCACGTCCGCGAGCTTGAGCGCGTCGATGATCGGCTCGATGTGGCCGTCCATCACCCCGGATAGATCGTGCGTCGTGAAGCCGATCCTGTGATCGGTGATGCGGCTCTGCGGATAGTTGTACGTCCTGATCTTCGCCGAGCGGTCGCCCGTGCCGACCTGCGACTTCCGCATCTTCGACCGCTCCGCTTCCTGCTCGCTCACGCGCAGGTCGAGCAGCCGCGCTCGCAGAACCTCCATCGCCTTCAGCTTGTTCTGCAGCTGCGACTTCTGATCCTGCTGCGAGACGACGAGCCCGGACGGGATGTGTGTGATGCGCACCGCCGAGTCGGTGGTGTTGACACTCTGTCCGCCCGGTCCACTCGATCGAAAGACGTCGATGCGGAGGTCCTTGTCCTCGATCTTGACGTCGACCTCTTCCGCCTCTGGCAGTACGGCGACGGTGGCCGCGGAGGTGTGAATGCGCCCCTGGGTCTCCGTCGCGGGCACGCGCTGCACGCGGTGAACGCCGCTCTCCCAGCGCATGGCGCCGAACGCCCCGTCACCCGACACCTTGAAGATCGCTTCCTTCACACCGCCGAGCGCCCCGTCGGAGTGCGAGATCGTCTCACGGCGCCAGCCCGCGCGCTCGATGAACCGCGTGTACATGCGGTAGAGATCCGCGGCGAAGAGGGCGGCCTCGTCGCCGCCGGTGCCGGCGCGGATCTCGATGATGGCGTTGCGGTCGTCGAGTGGATCGTGCGGGAGCAACGCCGGCTTGAGCCGCGCCTCCAGATCCGTGACACTCGCCTCGAGGTGCTCGACCTCGCGAGCAGCCTCTGCGGCCATCTCGGGGTCGTCAACGAGAACGAGCTCGCGCGCGTCGGCAAGCTCGTTCTCGGTCTTCTCTAGCTGCGCCGCCAACTCGATCACCGGCTGGAGGCGTCGGTGCTCCCGTCCCAGGTCCGCGACTTTCGTACTGTCGCCGAAGGTGTCCGGGTTGGAGAGCAGCCGCTCGACCTCCGCCGCTCGGGCGAGCGCGTCGCCCAGCAGGTCGCGGAGGCTCAGAGGCTCAGCTCTCCTTGGTGTCCGACGGCTTCTGGTACTTCTGGCGGAAGCGCTCGACGCGGCCCGCGGTATCGACCAGACGCTGCTTGCCCGTGTAGAACGGATGACACTCCGCGCACACGTCCGTATGGATCTCGGCGATCGTGGAGCGCGTCTCGAACGTGTTGCCGCACGCGCACTTCACGGTCGCGGTGGCGTATTCCGGATGGATATCGGTCTTCATTGGACGTCCTGCCTGGCGGTATGTGCAGTTTCGAACACAGCTTGTGAATATACCCGAAATGAAAGCTAAAAGACAAGCCGACAAGGGCTTGCTGGTTTGACACCACTCGTCGCTCCCGATACGTTAGCCGGATTGCCCCTCGTGGGTTCCCCACGACCCAACGCTCATGACCGCTCCGACCGCCGATTTTCTCGCCAGCGTTCCCATGTTCAGCGGGCTGCAGCGCGACGAGCTGCTCAAGTTCGCCGAGCTCACGCGCGAGCGTACCTACCCGAAGGGGAGCGTCATCCTCTTCCAGGGCGATCCGGGCGACTCGCTCTACGTGCTCAGGCAGGGGCGCGCGAAGGTCGTCCTCATCGGCGAGGATGGCCGCGAAGTCATCCTCGGCGTCCTCGAGCCCGGCGCCCATTTTGGCGAGCTCGCGCTGATCGACGATCAGCCCCGCTCCGCCCACGTCATCGCCATGGAGGACTCGCAGCTGCTGATCCTGCGCCGCGAGGACTTCCGCCGGCGTGTCGAGGCCAATCCTTCCGTGGCGTGGGCACTGCTCACCGAGCTGTCGCGCCGACTGCGCCGCGCGGACCAGAAGATCGGCGGCCTCGTGCTCCTCGACGTCCCCGGGCGCATCTCGCGACTGCTGCTCGATCTCTCGTCGGAGTCCAGCAACGGCACGATCGAGAAGCCGCTCACGCACCAGACGATCGCCCAGATGATCGGCGCGAGCCGTGAGACGGTCTCGCGCGCCATGAAGGACTTCCAGGAGGAAGGCCTCATCCGCGTCGAGCGGCGACGAATCGCCGTCGCCAACCGGGACGCGCTGGAGAAGCGGGCCCAGGTTCGAATGTGATCGCAGGCCGATGAGCCTGACCCTCACGTTCTGGGGCACCAGAGGATCGATCCCGACGCCGGGACCCTCGACGGTCCGCTATGGGGGCAACACCCCGTGTGTGGAGCTTCGCACCGGTGACGGCTGGCTCATCATCCTCGACGCGGGCACCGGGATCCGCGAGTTGGGCCGCGCGCTGCTCGAGCGGGGGAATGGGGAGCCCATTTCGGGGGACATCTTCCTCACCCACGCCCACTGGGACCACATCCAGGGCATCCCCTTCTTCGCGCCGCTCTTCCGCAAGGGGAATCGGTTCACCATCTGGGGCTCCCGCTCCCTGCAGACGAGCATCGGCCGCGTGGTGCGCGATCAGATGTCCCCGGTCGTCTTCCCCGTCTCCTTCGAGGAGCTTCAGGCTCGAATCGAGTTCCAGGAGCTTGCCGAGGAGCAGCGGTCGGTTCACGGGTACGAGGTTTCGGCGGTCGCCGTCCGGCACCCGGGAGGAGCGCTGGGGTACCGCTTCTCGACTGGAAACGCCGGTGGCAGGGCGCTCGTCTATGTATCGGACAACGAGCTGAGCACCGAAGCCCGGTACGACGACGCTCCGGGTTGGCGGGACAAGCTCGTGGATTTCGTGCGCGGGGCCAGCGTGCTCGTGCACGACACGATGTACACCTCGAGCGAATACGGCTCCTTCGTGGGCTGGGGTCACTCGACGCACGATCAGGCGGTCGAGCTCGCACTCGACGCGGACGTGGAGCGGCTTGTGCTATTCCATCACCGTCCGGAGCGGAGCGACGACGAGGTCGACCGTTGTCTGGAGCGTTGCCGGGCGTTGGTCGCCAGCCGCGGGCGCACCCTGGACGTGGTCGCGGCCGCCGAGGGCATGTCCTTGCAGGTGTGAGACTTCGCGCTGTGACAGCCGACACTGGTTGGATCGCGAGCGGCGCACCAAGATTGAGTGGATGGGAGTGGCGCGCCCGCCGACGCCGCTGCGAGCTTCGGCAGAAGTACGAGTCTCGGAGGAGACCATGACCCGACTTGTCCGCATTGCCCTGTTGGCCATCGCCGGCGCCAGCTTTGTCGCGCCATGGCACGCCCTCGTCGCGCAGTCCGCCCGGCCGACCGTGGCGATCATGTACTTCAACAACAACGTCATCACCAAGGACGCCCGCGATTATGACGGCCTCTCCAAGGGTCTGTCTGACTTCCTGATCACGGAGATGTCGGCGAATCCCGGGATCCGCGTCGTGGAGCGTGACCAGGTGCAGAAGCTGATCGACGAGCAGAAGCTCGTCGGCGCAGGGCAGGTCGATCGCGAGAGCGCGGTCAAGGTCGGCAAGCTGCTCGGCGCGCAACACATGATCTTCGGCGGCTTCATGGCCGATCCGAAGGGGAACTTCCGCATCGATGCTCGGGCCGTGAACGTCGAGACCGGCGCCATCGAGTTCACCGATCGCGTGCAGGACCGCTCCGACAACGTCCTCGTGCTGATCGGCCAGCTCGCCGGCCGGCTGAACGCGGGACTCAAGTTGCCCGCGTCGCCGACACGCACCGGGGATGCGGGTGCGTCGGCCGGCCCGCAGCAGGCCGGAGCGACCATGACCACCAAGCTTCCCATGCGCGCCGCGGTGCTGTACGGCAAGGCGCTCGACATGGCGGACAAGGGCGACAAGGCCCGCGCCGTCGAGCTGTTCGGTGCCGTCTTGAAGGAGTTCCCCGATTACGCGCCGGCGCGCACGGGCATGTCGAAGATGAACCCATGAACCTGAACGGCTAGTCGCAACGCCTCTCCCCGCCGGTGCTCGACGACCAGCACCGGCGGGTTTTTTACTCTCCCGCCTCGTCGTCCGTCCGTCCCCAATGAAGCCCCTTCTCCTCACCGCGCTCGGGAGCCCTCTCTCGGACGCGCCGATCGGCCGTCGCGGTGACGACGTTGAGGTGCGTGCGATCCCCACGGTGCCGCTACCGCGCGCGCTCGATCTCGAGCGACCGACGGTGCTGGCGCTGGATCGCACGCTGATTACGAGCGCCGGGGAGGGCGCCTGCTCGCAGCTTCGTGCACTTGCGGGCCTCATCGCTATCGTCGGGATCGGCGCGCCGGGTGAGACCGACCCGGGAGACTGCTTTCCGATCGACGTGCTGACGAGCTTCATCCCCGGCGGGGCGTCGACGGGAACCAAACTCGCCGCCTTCCGCGGCGCGTTCCGCCACGCCGCGGCATTGGCGGCGGTGCGCCGCGCGCGCAACGCGGCGGTCGAGCGCACGCGCGAGCTGGCCGAGCTGAGTGCGATTGGTGTCGCGCTCACCACCCAGCGTGACCTTGGGAAGCTGTTGGCGCTCATCCTCTCGCATGCCCGTCGCGTCACCGAGAGCGACGCGGGATCGCTCTACCTCGTGGAGCGCGACGAGGACGGTGCGCCCGTGCGCCTCCGGTTCGCACATTCCCAGAACCACTCGCTTCCCGCGGTGCCGTTCGCGTCGTACGCGGTGCCGATCGACTCGTCCAGCCTGGCCGGATATGCGGCGTCCACAGGCGAGCCACTCGTGATCGGCGACGTTCACCTGCTGCCCGACGGCGCCGCGTACCGTCAGAACCGGAGCTTCGACGACACGTTCGGCTATCGCACCAAGTCGATGCTCGTGCTGCCGATGAAGACGCATCGCGACGAGATCATCGGCGTGCTCCAGCTCATCAACCGCAAGCGCGACCCCGAGGTGCGGCTCAGCTCCGCCGACCAGGTCGAGTGCGAGGTCGTGCCGTTCGACGCGCGGTGCGTCGAGATCGCGACCGCACTCGCGTCACAGGCGGCCGTGGCGATCGACAATGGCCGACTCTACGAGGACATCGAGCGGCTGTTCGAGGGGTTCGTGACCGCCGCCGTCACGGCGATCGAATCGCGGGACCCGGCGACGTCGGGACACTCGGGCCGCGTCGCGTCGATGACGGTGACGCTCGCGGAGAAGGTGGACGCCCTCGGCAGCGGGCCGTATCGCGACGTCAGCTTCACGCGCGAGCAATTGCGCGAGCTCCGGTACGCCGGCCTCCTGCACGACTTCGGGAAGGTCGGCGTGCGCGAGCAGGTGCTGGTGAAGGAGAAGAAGCTCTATCCGCACGATCTCGAGCTGATCCGACACCGCTTCGCATTCCTCGACCAACGGACGGAGCTCGAGTTCGAGCGTGCGCGCGCCGAGCTGCTCCTGGCGGGCGGTCGCGCCGCATACGAAACCGGTCTCGCCCGCCTCGAGTGCGAGCGGCGCACGCGTCGCGAGGAGCTGGCGCGCTTTCTCGACACGATCGTCCAGGCCAACGAGCCCACTGTGCTCGCCGAGGGAAGCTTCGATGCGCTCGAGGCGATTGGAAGACGCACCTTCGTGGATTTCGACGGGCACGTCCGCCCGCTGCTGGAGGATCACGAGCTCCAGTTCCTCATGATCCGTCGCGGCAACCTCGACGAGCAGGAGCGGCGCGAGATCGAGTCGCACGTCACGCACACGTATCGCTTCCTGGAGCAGATTCCCTGGACGCGCGAGTTGCGTGCGATCCCGCAGATCGCCTTCGCGCACCACGAGAAGCTGAATGGGCGAGGCTATCCCAACCGTGCCGCCGGACTCGAGATCCCCGTGCAGGCTCGCATCATGACCATCGCGGACATCTACGACGCACTCACGGCGACCGACCGGCCGTACAAGCGCGCCGTACCGCGCGATCGCGCGCTGGACATCCTGGCCATGGAGGCGAAGGAAGGCACGATCGACCCGGCGCTGCTGGAGACGTTCATTGGCGCCCGCGTGTTCGACTCGGCCACGGGCGCTACCTCCCGCGACTAGGCTGCTCGCGGATCTGCTACGGCAGGCGGCGCGCGTTGCGCCACGACGGCCGGTCGTAACACCGACCAGGCGATCGCGAGATGCACCGGCAGGATCAGCGCGACGATCGCGCGGTTCTCCTGCCCGCCGGGGATCAGCGCGAGCAGCAGGCCGATCAGCGACAGGACGACCACGGCAAGCGTGACCGTCCGCGTCGCACTCGCGGCGCGCCCGCGCAACAGCGTCATCGGCAGCAGCACCACGAGCAGCAGCGAGAGCGGCGAGGCGAGCAGGAGATTCTCGTTCGACGCCCAGAAGATGTGCCGCGTCGCCGTCCACGCGAGCAGCAGGATGACCCCGATCAGGCCGCACAGCAGCGACCACGACGCCGTCACTATGGCGAGACCCCACACTGCCCCGCGCCGGCTGACCGCCATCACGCGAATCCCCGCCACGAGGGCAGCGAGCACCACGCCCACGAAGAGCAACCGCCAGACGAGCCGGGGCGCCGTCGGCGGCTCTTCGACCCGCGGAGTGCCCGGATAGGGCTCGATCGTCCGCTCCGACGCGACGAGCGGCACGCGCGCACCGCCAACGCCATTCGGCACCATCAGACCGCGCACCGCATCGCGCAGACGCATCGGGATGAAGAACGATTCCCATGCCGTGAGTGGTGCATCGGCTGGCCGGCCGAGCGCGATGTCGATCCCGGTCTGGATCGGACGATCGCCATCCGTGAGGCGCACGCTCTCCCGGCGGAAGCTCAGCGGCGTCCGGATCGAATCCGTCGCCGCGCGAAGCGCGCCGTGGAGCACGTGGTCGAGCGCGTCGCGCAGCCGAGTCGAGCAGTTGTCGAGGAAATAGTCGTACCGGTAGTACTTGTTCTCCTCGAGGGAATTCCAGCGCAGGAAGTCCCGCAGCTCGCGCTTCTGCTCCGCCGTGAGGTCGAGTCGCTGTAGCGT
>DATEOG010000246.1:0-5021 GCA_035274345.1 Gemmatimonadaceae bacterium | reverse complement strand
AAAGCGAGTGCTGGCACTGCAGCGATCCGTAAGAGTAAAGGAGCGGTGCCAGCCCCACCGCAGGCAGCCTAGAGGGCCATTTGGGCGCTCGGATGCGCACGGAGAGATCCGCTGGATTTCCGAAGCAGTTCAAATGCTCTTAAGAACCGGCGCACGGAGCGTGGACTGCGGATCGCGGACTGCGGACCGATCACTTCTTGGCGCTTTCCTTGTCGTCGGCCGTCGGGCCGTACATCTGCGGCACGGCCTGGTCGGTCATGCGCAGGTAGATGCCGAGCTGCGCGCGGTGGTGGACGAGGTGGTTCAGCACCAGCGTGCGATACGACATGTACCGCGGCGACGTGTTGACCTCGTGTCCGGCGGCCTTGAGCGTCCATGGCACCTGCAGGTCGGCATCGCTGATCTTCTGGATCAGCGGCCGCGCTTCGGAGACGCCGTGGTCGAACATCTTCAGCAGCTGATCGACGGGGAGGAAGCGATAGACGGCCTTGGGGCCTTCTCTCGGCGCGATGTCCAACTCGGTCTGCGTGAGCACGGCCGTCGTCCATCCCGGGATCATGGCGACGAGCTGCGCGAGGTGGCCCATCGGGAACGACTTCGCGTGCGGTCTCCACTCGATGCGATCGTCGGGGACGCGCTCGAGGACCTTGCGGGTGGTCGCTGTCTCGAGGTCGAACTCGGGAACCAGCAGATCGGAGAGGGGCATCGTTCGCGTCGTGAGTCGTGAGTCGTGTGTGGTGAGTGACTACCCCGGCTTCGATCTCCGCTACCGGTGCATCGGCAGCTTCGCGTCGGTGTCGGCCGGCTCGTGAGGTGCGCCGTTGGCCCGGGCGAACTCGTCGCGCAGGACGCGCATGTTGGCCTCACGGCGGTCGAGCAGTCGCTTCAGCTTGCGCTTTGGATGGCGTGCGAGCGCGTACGCGGTGAGCAGCGGGAGCGCGACGGTGGAATCCAGATAGCACACCACGGCGTCGGGCAGCCGCTCGGGATCGATCTTTCCCCAACTCACCGCTTCTGCGGGGGTCGCGCCGGACAGGCCGCCCGTGTCGGGGCGTGCGTCGGTGACCTGAAGGAAATAGTCGTGTCCCTTCTCGTCGATGCCGAGCACCTCCTGGATCTGCGGCTCGGTCTGCAGCGCGAAATTCTTGGGGCTTCCGCCGCCGCAGATGAGCACCGCGCTCTTCCCGTCCTTACGCTTGGCGCCGAGGACGATCGACGCGGTCTCGTTGACGTCGGCGTTGGGGTCGATGACGCACTTGTTCCCCTCGAGCGCGAGCGCGGCGACGTTCATGCCGATCGACGAGTCGCCGGGAGACGACGTGTACACGGGAACGCCGCACTCGTAGGCGACGCCGAGGAGCGACTTGTTGCCGATGCCGAGTGCGCGTTCGCGCTCGCGGATGTACTTGCCGCACAGCGCGTGGAACTCGGCGCTGCTCATCGGGCGCTGGAACTCCGGACCCTGGACGATCTTCCGGAAGAAGGCGTCGGTGCTGAGCAGAACGTCGTAGTCGAAGAAGATGTCGTAGATGCGGACGATGCCGTCCTCGCGGAGGACGGTATCGCTTGCCATCGGATTCCCACGGTGCATCGCCAACCCGAGGCCGAAGTGCGCGTCGTGGTAGAGGTTCGCGCCGGTGGAGATGATCCAGTCGACGAACCCCGCCTCGATGAGCGGGATGATCGCCGCCATGCCGAGTCCCGCTGGCGTGAGGGCACCGGTGAGCGTGAGGCCGACGGTGACGTCGTCCTCGAGCATCTTCCGGGCGAACAGCTGGCAGGCTTCCCTGAGACGCGCGGCGTTGTAGGCGAGAAAGGTCCCGTCGATCAGGTCGGCGGCGGACTCGCTTCCGTCGATGCGTTGCGGCGCGATACGGCCGCCCTGCAACCACTTCGACCCTTCGTGCGAGGTGTGCGCTGTTCCGGCGCGCTCACGATGCTCGGCCGCGCGCTTCTGCTCGCTCTTGTTGCCGGCGGCGGAGGCTTTTCGCTTGCCGTCCCCGTGGCGGGAAGATTTGAAGCCGCCGCGGGGGCGGGACTCGGACTTCTTGCCGTTCTTCTTGCTGGCCATCTGGGACGTCTGGGTGGTGAGTGGTGAGTGGTGAGTGGTGGGTGACTGCGTTCAGCGAATGCACCGCCGTTACTCAGCATCCACCACCCACCACCTCTAACCGATCTTCTTACTCGTCGCCTTCCATGCTTCGACCACGGCGTGCGCGGCTTCGGCCGGGTCGTCGGTGAGCAACATCAGGTCCATGTCGCCCGGGGAGATCTTTCGCTCGACGAGAACGCGAGACTGGAGCCAGCGAATGAGGCCGGCCCAGTAGTGGCGCCCGAAGAGGATCACGGGGAACTGGTAGATCTTTCCGGTCTGGATGAGCGTGAGCGCCTCGAAGAGCTCGTCGAAGGTGCCGAAGCCGCCCGGGAAGATGATGAACGCGCTCGAGTACTTGATGAACATCGTCTTCCGGACGAAGAAGTACCGGAAGTTCACAAGGGTATCGACGTACGGGTTGGCGCCCTGCTCGAAGGGGAGCTCGATGTTGCAGCCGATGGAGCGGCCGCCGCCGAGTCTCGCGCCCTTGTTGGCCGCTTCCATGATGCCGGGGCCCGCACCGGTGATGATCGAGAAGCCCGCCTCGGCGAGGAGGCGCGAAGTCTCCATCGCGGCCGTGTACTGCGGGTCGTCGGGGGGCGTGCGCGCCGAGCCGAAGACGGAAACGCCCTTGTCGACGCTGGCGAGGTCGTCGAAGCCCTCGATGAACTCCCCCATGATGCGCATGACACGCCACGGATCGGAGCGGGTGAAGTCGGGGCCTCGTGGTCCGGGGTTCTGGAGGAGCTTCTCGTCCTCGGTGACGGGACCAATGAAGTCGCGCAGGTCGTCGTCGATGCGCCGCGCGGGAGTGCTCGGGCGCGCCGCACCGCGCTGGGACGGTGGCGTGCGGCCGGCGGCGCGATGCCCTTCCTCGGTGCGTTCGCGCAGCCAATCGGTGGCCTCGGCCTGCGCGGCGCGGAGCTGCTCGGGATTTCCGCGCTTGCCGCCGGCGGTGCGGGGCGGCTTTCCCTTGCGGAGCTTGGCGCGCATCTCCTCGGTGCGCGATGGTTCTGGAGCCGGCGGCGCCGCGTCGTCGGTCGCCCTGCGTCTGGGAGTGCTCGTCGAGCCCCGCTTTCGAGTTGCCATGCGGTGAGTGTAGTCGGGGGAGGCGCTCGAACGCCAGCGAGCGCAAGGGACCGGCGAACGACTTGCCGCGCCACGAGCGGGCGGCTTTCCTTCGCCGCATGTCGTCGCCTTCGCGGATCGCATGCCGGTAATCGTCCTCGTCGCGGACGGGGCGCGCCCGGACGCGTTCGAGGGCGCGAGCCTCGACGCGCTGCCCGCGCTCCGTCGGATGCGCGAGGAAGGGGCGCTGCATCGCGTGTCGTCCGTGTTCCCCTCGGTCACTGGGCCGGCGTACACGCCGTTCCTCATCGGGCGATTCCCCGGCCCGATCGGGATTCCCGGGCTCCGGTGGTACGACCGTGCGCGCGAGGCATGCAGCTGGCCCGACTACGCGCGGAGCTACGTCGGCCACCAGATGCGCCGCTTCGACGAGGACCTGGACACGAGCGCGCCGACGATCTTCGAGCTGGTGCCGAACAGCCTCGCGGCGCTGAGCGTGGTGACGCGGGGACTGGCGCGCGCGCGGCGCATCGGCGCGCTGACGGCGCGCTCTGCGCTGCGCGCCACGGTCACGCACTTCCGAGGGCGGGCGGAACGTTGGCTCGACGTCGACCGCGAGTCGGCGGACGTCATCGTGCGACGCATGCGCGAAGAGCGCCCCGACTTCCTGTTCGCCGCGTTCACCGGCGTCGACAAGGCGTCGCACGCGCGCGGCCACGACGACGCGCTGGTGCGCGAGGCGATGCGCATCGTCGACGACGCGGCGGCCCGGCTGCGTGACGACGCCGAGCGTGGCGGGTGGTGGGACGACACGCATCTGTGGATCGTGAGCGATCACGGACACGCGCCGGTGCACACGCACGAGGATCTCGCGGGGGTGGTGAGCGCGACGGGACTTCGCACCATCGCGCATCCGTGGTCCGCGGGGATCGCCCCGGACGCTGCCGTGATGGTGAGCGGGAACGCGATGGCACACCTGTATCTCGAGCTCGGTCAGGAGGATCGTCCGTGGTGGCCCGCGCTCTCGGCGCGCCATGGAGGGCTTGCGGATGCGCTTCTCGCGCGCGAGGCGGTGGACCTGCTGCTCCTGCCGCACACCTCGGCGCGGTGCGAGGTGCGGAGCGCGTCGCGCGGCATCGCGATGGTGGAGCGCTCGCGCGAGACGTTCCGCTACCGCTGTGTCAGCGGTGATCCGCTCGGGTTCGGCGGCGACGTCGAGGGAAGCGCCGACGAGACGTTCGACGCGACGCGCGACGGGAACTATCCCGACGCGATCGTGCAGATCCTGTCGCTCGCCGGCTCGGCGCGAGCGGGGGACATCATCCTGTCGGCGGCACCGGGGTGGGACTTCCGGAAGCGGTACGAGCCGATCCCGCACCGGAGCTCACACGGCGCGCTGCACCGCGATCACATGATGGTGCCGCTGCTGATGAACCGCGCTGCGGCGGGAACGCCTCGACGAACGACGGATCTCTTCGCGAGCGCGCTCGACGCGCTCGGCGTGGCGGCGCCGGCGCGGCTGGACGGACGGTCGTTTCTGTAGCGCGACTCCGTCAGTCAGCTCAGCGGCGGACGACGATCGCGATCGATCGCGCTTCGGGACGCAGGAGGAGCGATGCGCGAGTCGCGAGCTGGAATCGTTCCCAGCGCTCCCGACCGATGATGGCGCCGATTCCGGCGCCCCAGATCACCCCACTCAACGTGAACAGTCCGACGACTTCGGCATCACTCGGCTCGTCCGTACACGCCACACAGTCCTCGGCAAGGCCGAGCCCGAGAATACCGAACCCCAGTCCGATCGGGGCGCCCCACATGATGCCGCGCAGCGCGCCGGCAGATCTCGACTTCCCGCGGCTGA
>DATEOG010000245.1:0-13738 GCA_035274345.1 Gemmatimonadaceae bacterium | reverse complement strand
GGGTGACCACCAACGCCGCTCGGGACGCTGTCACACATCACCAAAGACCCACCATGCATCACCACGCCGTCGCACGATGCCCGCGCAAAAGCGTAGATTTCATCATGTCCCCGATCCACGTCATTGGCGGCGGTCTCGCCGGCAGCGAGGCCGCCTGGCAGCTCGCTGAGCGCGGGCACGACGTCGTCGTGCACGAGATGCGTCCCATCCGCGGGACGGAAGCGCACAAGACCGATCGATTGGGTGAGCTGGTCTGCTCCAACACCTTCAAGAGCACCGAGACCTCCAACGCCCACGGCCTCCTCAAGGCCGAGATGCGCCTCCTCGGCTCGATGATCCTCGAGTGCGCCGATTCCGCGCGCGTCCCCGGGGGAAGCGCGCTCACGGTCGACCGCGAGCTCTTCTCGGCGGCGGTGCAGGAACGCGTCACCACGCATCCGCGCATCACGGTCGAGCGGGGCGAAGTGACCCAGCTTCCCTCGCCGGGCATCGTCGCCACTGGTCCGCTCACGTCGAGCGCACTCGCGGGCGCGATCCGCGCCCGCCTCGGCGTCGAGTCTCTCGCGTTCTACGATGCCATCGCGCCGATCGTCTCGCACGACTCGATCGACTACGGCGTCGTCTTCCGCGCCTCCCGCTATGGCAAGGAGACGATGCCCGGCCTGAGCGCAGCCGAAGGCGAGGGCGAGAGCGAAGGCGCGTATCTGAATTGTCCGATGTCGCGCGAGCAGTACGTGGCGTTCATCGACGCGTTGACCGCCGCCGACAAGGCCACCGCACACGAGTTCGACGCCGTGCCCTACTTCGAGGGCTGCATGCCCGCCGAGGAGATGGCGCGCCGCGGCCGCGAATCGTTGCGCTTCGGCCCGATGAAGCCCGTGGGTCTGACCGATCCGCGCACGGGTCGCGAGGCGTACGCCGTCGTGCAGCTTCGCATGGAAGACCGTGCGGGTCGGATGTGGAACCTCGTGGGATTCCAGACACGGCTGCGCTATCCCGAGCAGCAGCGCGTCTTTCGCATGATTCCGGGCCTCGAGAATGCGGAGTTCCTTCGCTTCGGCTCCATTCACCGGAACTCGTACCTCAACGCGCCCGCGGCGCTGCTGCCCCACCTCGCGCTGCGCGACGATCCGCAGGTGCTGTTCGCCGGTCAGCTCACCGGCGTCGAGGGCTACACGGAGAGCACGGCCACCGGTCTCCTCGCCGGCGTCAACCTGTCGCGTCTTCTCGCTGGCGATGAGCCGATGCTTCCGCCGCCGACGACCATGCTCGGCGCGCTCTATCGCTACATGCGCGAGGCCGACCCGCGGCACTTCCAGCCGATGAACGCGAACTTCGGTCTCGTCGACGAGCTGGGACAGCGCGTGAAGGACAAGCGCGTCAAGAAGGAGCGTCTGGCCGAGCGCGCGCTGGCGGCGATGACCGAATGGCGCGACGCGAACCTCGTCGCGACGGGCTCACGCGCGTGACCCCGCGAGTCGTAAAGAGCGATGCCGCCGCCGGCGCGAGCGCGCGGGCCATTCACACGGATGTCGAAGAGTTCCTCCGCCATCTGGCGAAGGAGCGCGACGTCTCCCCGAACACGGTGCTCGCCTATCAGCGCGACCTCACCGAGTTCGAGGCGTTCCTCGGCACCTACTACGGCAGTGACGGCTGGAGCTGGGAAGGTGTCGACAGGCTCGCCATGCGCGGATTCCTCGCGCACCTGAGCCGTCGCGGTGTCGGCAAGCGCACGATGTCACGAACGCTCTCGGGCGTCCGGAGCTTCTATCGCTGGATGCACCGCAACGAGATGGTCGAGTCCAACCCCGCCCGTGCGGTTGGCGCACCGAAGCTCGACAAGCATCTCCCGGGCTATCTCGATCGCGCCCAGATCGACCTTCTGTTTCAGATGGCCGAGGCTCGCGCCATGGAGGGCGACTTCACCTCGGTGCGCAACCTCGCGATCCTCGAGCTGTTCTACTCCACGGGGATGCGACTCTCCGAGCTGCAGGGACTCGCGATGGGCGACCTCGATCTGGTCAGCCAGCAGGCGAAGGTTCGCGGAAAGGGAAGGAAGGAGCGCATCGTGCCCGTCGGCGACCATGCGGTCCTCGCGCTGCGGAACTACGAGGCGAAGCGCGATGACCTGCTGCGCAACAGGCGTGGTGCCGGATCAGGGGTCGAGCGCAGCGCGTATTTCCTCTCGCGTACCGGAAAGCGCATCGGCGTGCGCATGGTGCAGAAGGTCGTCGCGGGATTCCTCGATCAGATCGACGAGGACGCAGGCCTCTCGGTCCACTCGCTGCGCCACTCGTTCGCGACGCACCTGCTCGACGCGGGCGCCGACCTCCGTGCCGTTCAGGAGCTGCTCGGCCACTCGTCGATCTCCACCACGCAGATCTACACCCACACCAGCGTCGAGCGGCTCAAGCAGGTCTACCAGAAGGCGCACCCCCGGGCATGAAGATCGCTTGAAGGTGGGCGGTACCGCTGTGCTCCCCGAGCCACCTCGATTGTGCGCGCTGAGACCATCCCGCTCATCCTCGGCTCACTCGTCGCCCTCATCGGGCTGGGGGTGATCGCCGATGCCTGGCTTCCCGAGCGGATGCTCTACCGAAGCGAGCGGCGCCGTCGCGCCCGCGCCGAGCGCCACCTGGGTGGCGAGACGGCGATCGGGCTCGGCGTGCTCTGCATGGCCGCCGCCCTCCTCGGGCGCGACACCTGGCGCTACAGCACCGTCGCGGTGATGGTCGGGACCTTCATGATCCTCAACGGCGCCTGGTTCAACCGCGCCTACCTGCGGGAGCGGATCAGCAACCGGGGAGAGCTGCGTCGCGGCGCACCGAAGGCGGACAAGCCGGAGGGCAGGGGGAGGATCAGGTAGGCGGCTCCGGGTTTTGGGTCGTGAGTGCTGGGTGACGGCACGGACACTACGCCTCGGTCACCCAGCACTCACCACTCACTACCCATCACCACGCCCCAGTCCCCACCCCTTACCTTTCCCTCATGTCCGAACTTCCTCGAATCCATGCGACGACGATCCTCGCCGTTCGCCGCGGAGGCAGCGTGGCACTGGGCGGCGACGGTCAGGTGACCGTCGGCGAGACCGTGATGAAGGCCAAGGCCAACAAGGTGCGCGCCCTCGGCGACGGGAAGCTGCTCGCCGGGTTCGCGGGCTCGGCCGCCGACGCGCTCACCCTGTTCGAGAAGTTCGAGGAGAAGCTCCAGCGCTATCCGGGCAACTTCCCGCGCGCGGCCGTGGAGCTCGCCAAGGATTGGCGTAGCGACCGCGTGCTCCGACGGCTGGAGGCGCTGCTCGCCGTCGCCAACGCGCAGCACGGATTCATCGTCTCGGGTACGGGTGAGCTCATCGAGCCGGACGACGGCATCCTCGCGATCGGCTCGGGCGGGGCGTATGCCCTCGCCGCGGCGCGCGCACTCGCCGCCAACACGCAGCTCGGCCCCGCGGAGATCGTGAAGCAGGCGCTCACCATCGCCGGCGAGATCTGCGTCTACACGAACACCAACATCACCGTGCTCGAGGCGAGCTGACATGGCCTCACCACGCACGCAACAGGCGCTCGCGCGTCTCGCGGACCTCACACCACGTCAAATCGTCGCAGAGCTCGACCGGTACATCGTGGGCCAGGGCGACGCGAAGAAGGCGGTCGCCATCGCGCTCCGCAATCGGTGGCGCCGACAGCGGGCGCCCGAGACCATCCGCGACGAGATCTCCCCGAACAACATCATCCTCATCGGGCCGACCGGGGTCGGGAAGACGGAGATCGCGCGACGCCTGGCCAAGCTGGCGGGCGCACCGTTCATCAAGGTCGAGGCCTCGAAGTTCACCGAAGTCGGCTACGTCGGCCGCGACGTCGAGGGAATGATTCGCGACCTCGTCGACAGCGCGATCGAGATGGTGCGGCAGGAGCGCGAGAGCGAGGTCGAGGATCTCGCGAACGAGAAGGTCGACGAGCGCCTCCTCGACCTGCTGCTTCCACCACCCGTCGAGGCCAAGACGGCGACGCCCAACGGCGTGAAGGCCGAGCCGGCGCCCGAGCCGACCCTCGTGTCCGCGGGCGACGCGGGCGGCGTCTTCGTCGTCTCCGCCACCGGCGACGTGAAGCAGGAGCGCGGCGCGGATGCAGCCCAGGACCGGTACAAGCGCACTCGGGAGAAGCTCAAGCAGCTGCTCCTCGACGGACAGCTCGACGGTCGCGAGGTCGAGATCGAGGTGCCGCAGCAAGGTCCCATGCTCGACATGTTCGCCTCGCAGGGCGCTCCCGAAGGCATCGAGAACTTCACGGAGATGATCCGTGACATGATGCCGAAGAAGACCAAGAAGCGCACCGTGAAGGTCAGCGAGGCGCGCCGCATCCTGATCGAGCAGGAGTTCCAGAAGCTCGTCGACATGGAGGACGTCACCGCCGACGCGCTCGAGCGCGTCGAGACGCTCGGCATCGTCTTCCTCGACGAGATCGACAAGATCGCCGGCGAGAAGAGTCAGATGGGCGGCCCCGACGTGTCGCGCGAGGGCGTCCAGCGCGATCTGCTCCCGATCGTCGAGGGCTCCAACGTCCAGACGAAGTACGGGATGGTGAAGACCGATCACATCCTGTTCGTCGCCGCGGGCGCCTTTCACGTCAGCAAGCCGTCCGATCTGATTCCAGAGCTGCAGGGGCGCTTCCCGATCCGCGTAGAGCTCAAGCCGCTCACCGAAGCGGACTTCGTGCGCATCATGACGGAGCCGGAAAATGCGCTCACGAAGCAGTACGCGGCGCTCGTCGCCGCCGACGGCGCACAGCTGGAGTTCACGGAGGACGGTATCGCCGAGATCGCCCGAATTGCCGCCACGGTGAACTCGCGCATGGAGAACATCGGCGCGCGCCGGCTGCACACGGTGATGACGACGCAGCTCGAGGAAACCCTCTTCGAGCTCCCCGACGGTGGCACCAAGCGCATCGTGGTGAACGCAGAGGTCGTCCGCGAGAAGCTGAAGGCGATCGTGGAGGATGAAGACCTGAGGCGGTACATCCTCTGACGGCAATTTCGGGGTCGTGAGTGGTGGGTGGTGAGTGGTGGGTGACTGCGAACGCCGTCACGCAGCACTCACCACTCACCACTCATTACCCAACCAGCACCGCCTCCTCCGACACCGGCGCCACTCGATCCGACCGGCGCTTCTCCAGCATCCCGTGTTTCAGCTGGAACCGGCTCACCAGCGCCTCGAGGCGCTCGGCCTGTGCCGCCAGCTCCTGCGCCGTCGCCGCGAACTCCTCGGCCGTCGCGGCGTTCCGGCGCGTCGCGTCGTTCGCTCGCGTCATCGTCTCCTCGACGTCGGTCAGGCCGCTCGCCTGCCGCGAGGACGCGCCCGCCAGCTCCTGCACGAGCGCCGCGGTGCTCGCGATGCTTGGCGCCAGCGCGCGCAGGATCTCGCGAGACTGCTCGATCTTCTGTTCGCTGTCCACGCTCAGGCGGCTGATCTCCTGCGCCGTCGTCGCGCACTGCGTCGCCAGCTTGCGCACCTCCTCGGCCACCACGTGGAAGCCGCGTCCGTGCTCGCCCGCGCGCGCCGCTTCGATCGCGGCGTTCAGCGAGAGCAGGTTCGTCTGCCGTGCGATGCTCTCGATCATCGACGTGCGCGACAGGATCTCGCGCGTCGACTCGATCGCTTCCTGCACGACGCGCGCGCCCTCACGCGTACGCTCTGCTCCGTCGAGCGCCTGCTTCTCGACCAGGCGCGAGCGCTCCGCGTAGTCGCGCACCGCGCTGCTCATGTCGGCGATGCGTGCCACCGTGTGGTTGATGCCGGTCGCCCCTTCGCCCGAGCTGGCTGCGAGCTCGGTAGCCGATCCCTGCATCTGGCTCGCCGCAGAGGCGATGCTGATCGACGCCTCGCGCAGCTCGGCGATGATCGCCCGCAGCCGCTCGATCATCGCCGCGAACGCGTGACCGAATGCGTCGTCGTCGGAGCGCGGACGCACCTGCACCGTGAGGTCGCCATGCGCGAGCTTCTCCGCCGTCATCGACATCTCGGAGAGGTAGTGCACCATCGCCGCGAGCGCACTGCCGAACCGGTCGTCGTCGGATCGGCGCGTCACCGTGCGCGAGAGATCGCCGTGTGCGACAGCCTGCGCTACCACCGCCATCTCGTTCAGGTAGGCGACCATGTCGTTCATCGAGCGCAGCACGTTCCCGATCTCGTCGTCGGCCGCGGGCGGTATCGTCACGGAGAGATCGCCCTGCGCCACTCGGCGCGCCACCGATGCCATCTGCTCGAGTGGCTCGGTCACGGCTTGGGTGGTCGCCACGGACAGCGCGCCCAGGCCGAGCACCGCCACCAGCGCCACGAACGCGACGCCGAACGTCGCGCTCACCTGAAGCATCCTCGCCGTGTGGAACGCGCCGTCGATCGACGCTTCCTGCAGGCTGATGTCGTCGTCCACCGCACGACGCAGCGCGTTGTACTGCGCGGTCCGCCGCGACAGCGCCGACCGGAGCGAGTCCGCGCCCGTCTCGGTGGCGACCTGTCGGGTAAGAGGACGCACCGACGTGTAGTAGTCCTGGAACCGCTGCGTCAGCGCGTCGGCGTGGGCGCGGTCGTCCGAATGCGTGCGCGACTCGGCGGCCGCCGCGAGGAAGGCATTGCTCAGCGAGTCCATCTCGCCGAGGCGGCTGCCGTCCTTCGTCGCCGCCGCGTTCTGGAGGGCGTTCTGTAGATCGCTCAGCGTCTCCCGCATGTCCTGACCGGCGCGCAGCGCGGGATAGTAGTCGCGCTGGATCTTCGTCAGGCTCCGCGGATCCAGCACGCCAAGCGTGACGCTGACGAGGAAGATGGCGGCGAGCGCCACCGCGGCGCCGATCGGCAGCAACCGCATGCGCTCGCGCAGCGGGCGCCCGGCGAGCCGGAGCGACAACGCACGTACCATCGGGGCGAGCAGTTGCATCAGAGGGCCTGGGCTGGCTTTACGGGGAGGGACGCGGCGCTGGAAGCCACCTTCACCTGCACGTGCGCGGGGGTCGTCTGGAGTGTCGGCCCCGGTCGGCCCTCGCGAGAGGCGAAGGGCGGCCGGGGGACCGGAGACGGCGGGGAGGGATGAAAGCGACGAAGGCGACCCCGGGTGAGGCCGCTCACTGGTTGTGTGACGCACGATGAGGGGGGCAGTAACACGCAGAACGGCCGCGGTTGTCGCTGACCGTCCGTCTATTGGTGTCGATGCCTCGCTTGCTCGCCGCTTTCGCCGCCCGTTAGCTTTTTCGGCTTGCGGCACGCCCCCCCTCTCGCCCCGTCATGACCGACCGTCCCCACCGCGACTTCCTGGCGATCCCGGACTTCTCTCGGGCGGAGCTCATCGCCCTGTTCGACCTGGCCGAACGGATGCGCCGCGGCGAGTACCAGGCGAAGCCCCTCGAGGGCAAGACCCTGGCGATGATCTTCATGAAGGCGTCCACCCGCACCCGGGTGTCCTTCGAGGTGGGCACCTATCAGCTGGGCGGCCACGCACTCTTCCTCTCGCCGCGAGACGTCCAGCTCGGCCGAGGGGAGCCGATCGCCGACACGGCGCGGGTGCTCTCGCGCTACGTGGACGGGATCATGATCCGCACCTTCGCCCATCAGGACGTCGAGGAGCTCGCCCGCTACGCGGAGGTGCCCGTCATCAACGGGCTGACCGACATGCTGCACCCCTGCCAGATCCTCGCCGACATCCTCACGATCCGGCAGCACCTGGGCGGCTACGAGGGGAAAAAGGTCGCCTGGATCGGCGACGGCAACAACATGGCGAACTCCTGGATCAACGCCGCGTATCGCTTCGGCTTCGAGTTGGCCCTCGCGTGCCCGCAGGGTTACGAGCCCGCGGACCATCTGCTCGCGCGCGCGCAGAAGGAGACGAAGATCACGATGACGCGTGATCCCAGGGAGGCCATCGAGGGCGCCGACGTCGTGAACACCGACGTGTGGGCCAGCATGGGGCAGGAGGGTGAGCAGAAGAAGCGCGAGCGCGACTTCGCCGGCTACACGGTTGATCGCGGGATGATGGCTCGCGCCGCGAAGGACGCGATCTTTCTCCACTGTCTCCCCGCGCATCGTGGGGAAGAGGTCACGGCCGACGTGATCGACGGTCCGCAGAGCCGGGTGTGGGATGAAGCGGAGAATCGCCTGCACATTCAGAAGGCGATCATGGCGGTGCTGATGGGAGGTGAGCAGCTCGGATGACGACGCGCGCGGGCGTCGCCGCGATCGCTCCGCTGGTGGGTGTCGCGGTCGCGCTGCTGTTCGCCTTGCACGACCGATTCGATCTGGTCGAGAACCGCATCCTCATCCTGATCGGCCTCGCGGTCGCCGCCGCCGGAATCGCGCTGCGGGTATCCGAGGCGCGCACCGACGACGCTGACGCGGCCGACGCGCGAGCCCTGCGCCGCCGCACGTCGATCTCCCTGGCGCTGCTCGGTGCGACGTCGATCGCTCTCGCGATCGCGCGCGCACTCGCGACGCCGAAGCTTGGCCTCCGCGACGACCTCGTCGCCGCGCTCGTGCCTCCGCTGCTCGGCTGGAGTGTGTTCCTGCTGCTGCCGATCGGGCTCGCTGCGCGCCCATCCAGCGCCCCGTCCGAGGAGCGCGTTTCGCCACGCGCGCTCGTCCTGCTGGCCGGGGCCACCTTCGTCGCCGTCTGGGTGGCGACGCTGCTGCGCACGCACTCCGATACCATCGACGAGGTGCTGTACGCACTCCAGGCGAACCGCTTCGCCATCGGGCACGCCACCTGGCCGCTCGACCTCGCGCTGCAGCGCTTCGTCAAGCTGCCGTTGATGGTCGTCACTCCGGAGGGCATCTACACGCAGTATCCGCCGGGCTACCCGGCCATCCTCGCGCTCTTCGTGCGCTTCGGTGTGCCGTCGCTCTGCGGCGCGACGCTCGGCGCCCTCGCCGTCGTCGCGACCCAGCGGCTTGGGGCACGCATCTCCACTGCTCCGGTCGGGTTCTTCGCCGCGGCGCTGCTGGCGACGAATCCGATCTTCCTTCGCTGGGCCGCCGCGTACATGTCGCACGTCGCGGCGCTGACGGCGCTCTGCGCCGCCACCTGGCTGCTCATCGGCGCGACCGAGCGCTCGGGTCGCAGGCGCGATTGGGAAAGCGTGCTCGGGGGCGTGCTCTTCGGCATCGCGTTCGCCGTGCGACCGGTGACGGCCCTGGCCGTGGGACTCTCCATCTGGCTTTGCCTGCTCGTGCGGCGTCTCGGGTGGCCGCGACTCCGCCGAGTCACCGCGATGCTGTGCGTCGGTGCCGCGCTGCCCTTCGCGGCGCTGCTCGCCTACAACGCCGCGACCAACGGCAGTCCGATGCAGCTGGGCTATCAGGCTGCACAGGGTCACTACAACGACGTGGGCTTCGGCCTCCGCGGATACGTCCTGTACGACCGGGACGTTCAGCCCGTGGTGTCGGCGACGCAGTTCACTTTCGCCGATGCCGTCCGCAACGAGATCGTCTTCGCCGCGTGGCCCCTGGCACGCGATCTCTTCCCCGTCTGGTGGCTGCTCCCGCTCGTGGCCGTCGCCGTCGCGTACCGCGTGCGCGTGCGTTGGGCGGTCATTGCGGCATTCGCCGTGCTGCCGACCATCAACTTCTTCTTCTATTGGAACGCGGAGCGTCTCTACGTCGAGCTGCTCCCCTTCGCGCTCGTCGCCGGGGCGCTCGTCGTGCACCGTGTCTGGGAGGTGGATCGTCGCGCCGCGCGCGCACTCGCCATCTTTCTCGTCGGCGCCAACGTCGTCACCAGCGCGACGCGGATCGCCGCCGACTCGCGGCAGCGCGAGCGGCGAGGGGCCAACGTCGAGTCGCTCGCGCGCGCATTGCGCGATTCCAGCCGATCGCAGCCGGGCATACTCGTCTTCGTCCGCAATCCGCCGCTCTCCGAGCCCCTGCTCATCGGCCTCGCGCAGTTCAACTTCGGCCACTTCCCGGGGCCCGTCGTGGTCGCGCGAGACCTCGGGTCGGAGAACGCGCAGCTCGCCTGCCGACTGCCGGGATACCGCGTCTTCCTCGCGGAGACCGACAGCGCGGCACGCGACGCGCATCTCCGTCCCCTGATCGACAGCACCCTCGCGACGCCGCGCTGCGATAGGCCCGCGCTCGTTCCTCTCACTCGACCAGACGCATGACTCATCCGACCGAAGGCAGCATCGCTCCGGATTTCACGCTCGACACCGATGCCGGCACGCCGCTCACGCTCAGCGCGCTGCGCGGCCGGCCGGTCGTGCTGTTCTTCTATCCCAAGGACGACACGCCCGGCTGCACGATCGAATCGTGCGAGTTTCGCGACCTCATGCCTCGGTTCCAGGGCATCAAGGCGGAGGTCCTCGGCGTCAGCCCGGACGACGTGAAGTCACACGTGAAGTTCCGAAAGAAGTTCGATCTTCCGTATTCGTTGCTGGCCGACGTCGAGCACAAGGTGGCCGACGCGTACGGCGTGTGGCAGGAGAAATCCATGTTCGGCCACAAGTACTGGGGCAACGCGCGAACCACGTTCGTCATCGACCCACAGGGCCGCATTGCGAAGGTGTTCGAGAAGGTCAAGCCGGAGGGACACGCGGCGGCGGTAGCGGAGGTGGTGGCCGCGCTCTGAGGCCCGCCGGCAGTGGCCGTCGGCGGTCCAGCCTGTCACGAGTGGGTATCAGATGGGTGGGTCGGGCACGCGGTCTGCCTGACACAGGCTGGTCGACAATCGACGCTCACTTCAGCCCCCACTCTCATGGCCGACTCCACGAAGGTTCCCTCGACCACCAAGAAGCTCGACGAGCTCTACGGACTCATCGAGGGCATCGAGATCGCGATGTTCACCACGCGTCGCGCGGACGGTCATCTCGTCTCGCGGCCGATGGCGACGCAGGAGCGCGTGACCGGCACCGATCTCTGGTTCGTCACGGACGTCTCGTCGAACAAGCTCGACGAGCTCCACACGGATCCGCACGTGAATCTCGCGTACTACAACCTCAAGTCGCGCGAGTGGGTCTCGGTCGCCGGCATCGCGACCATCACGCAGGACCGCAACCTGATCAAGGAGCTGTACAAGCCGGACTGGAAGGCGTGGTTCGGCGACGAGGGCGGCGATCGAAATGGTGGGCCGGATGATCCGCGGCTCGCACTCATCCTCGTCGAGGCGCAGTCCGTCGAGTATCTCGTCGTCGACAAGCCGCGCCCCATCGTCCTCTTCGAGGTCGCCAAGGGGATCATCACGGGTTCGACCCCCGATGTGGGTGAGCAGCGCACGCTCACGGAGCGCGAGCTGCGCACCCAGGCGGCGCGCGAGGCCCGTTGAGTTGACGCCGCCGCTTGTGCTCGGTGGTGCGCACTGACGAAGTTGTCGTGTGCGTCCAATTGTCGCGTTCCAGGGTGAGAGCGGTGCCTTCTCCGAGAAGGCCATCGAATATCTCGTCGAAGGCCCGGTCAAGCTGCTCTCCTGCAACACATTCGACGCCACGGCCGGCGCGGTGGTGCAGGGGATCGCGGATCTCGCCGTCATTCCGGTCGAGAATCTGATCGCCGGTCCGGTCCACGCGGCGCTCGACGCGCTGGCCGCGGCGCCCGAGCTCGAGCAGATCGGCGAGCACCTGCTGCCGGTCCGTCACGCGTTGCTCGGCCTGCCCGGCGCGAAGATCCGCGACATCCGCGAGGCGCTCAGCCACGAGATGGCGCTCAAGCAGTGCCGGCGATTCTTCGAAGAGCACCCGTCGATCAAGGCCGTCGAGGCCCACGACACCGCCGGCGCCGCACGCCTCGTCGGCATCCGCCGTGAGGCGTCCGTCGCGGCGATCGCGGGTGCCTGGGCCGCTGAGCGCTACGGCCTGGTCGTGATCCAGGATGGCCTCCAGGATCACGCCGACAACTTCACCCGGTTCGTGCTGGTGATGCGGAGGCCGCGCTAAACGGTGCGCTGTGCGCATTGCGCTGTGTGCTAAATGAAACCGGCCTCGAGAAGCATTTGCTTCCCGAGGCCGTCGCTCAAAGCGCATCGCGCAATGCTCTTCTACGTCCTTAGCGCATTTGCTACCACGACCGTCACGTTGTCCTTGCCCCCGCCCGCGAGCGCGAGGTCGACGAGCTCGCGGCAGCCCGACTCGGCGTTCGACGCGCCCCCGAGCACGTCGGCGATCTGCTTCTCGGGCACGTGCTTGGTGAGCCCGTCGGTGCACAGCACCAGCGAGTCTCCCTGCTCGAGCGACATCGCGCTCACCGCGGGCGTCATGTCCTGCGCCCCCACGGCGCTCGACAGCACGTTGTTGAATCCCTGCTGCTCGACCTGCTTCTCCGTCATCTTGTACTCGTCCATCAGGAACGCGCCCATCGTCTGATCGCGCGTGAGTCGCTTGAGCGTTCCGCCGCGAAGATGATAGGCGCGGCTGTCACCGACGTGGACCACGTACGCCTGCGGCCAGACGACGAGTGCGATCGTCAGCGTCGTCGATGGACCGCCCTGCGGGATCCCGAACGTCGAGCGCAGCTTCTCGTGCGCGCGATGCACCGCCTTGCCGAGCGGATCGAGGAACGCGTGTTCCTGGCCCGCTTCCACCGCATGGTAGCTCCCGACGGTCTCGCTCAGGTACTCGACGATCGTGCGGATCGTCAGCCCGCTCGCCAGGCGCCCGCCGTCCAACCCGCCCACGCCGTCGGCGACGGCGTAGAGATATGCCTTCGGGCCGCAGAGGGGATCGAGCACCGCTCGGTCCTCGAGGTTCGTCTGGCGAATCTCGAGTGATCGCTGCAGCGACGCGATGACGAAATGGTCCTCGTTCCCTTCGCGCACCTTTCCGACGTGCGACAGGCCGAAGCTCTCGATCCGGCGGCGCTGGTCGTCCGTCGCTGCGCCGATCGGGAAGTTGCCCGAGGTATAGATCATCGAACGGCGTGGCCGCTCATCGGCCAACGGGGGAGGAGGCGCCGCCGGCCGAACCGGCTCCACTTCGCCGGTGGCCTTCTTCCACATGTCCCCGATCTTTCCCATACGGACCTCCCGCAGTGCGGTTGGCGCGCCGATTGTCGTTGTGCCCGACGCGAAGCTACCGCGCGCCAGTGCCGGCCGATATGGCCCGTGATGCTCAGGCGGTGCTAGCAACACTCGGGCCCGGCAATCGGAAGCCACTGCGCTTTACTCGGAACCGGCTTGGGACCTGCCGGCTTCGGCGCGCGCACCATCGTCGACGGGTGCACCGTCCGAATGCCGTACTCCGACGATCGCCGCCAGCACGCCGATCCCGCCGGCCGATACGACACCGGCGACCGTCCACGCCGCGGCTCCGAGGCAGAAGGGGCACATCGTCGTTCCCCCTCAGGCGTCGTAGCGGTCGTGCAGCCGCGCCCACGGCTGTTCGTCGCGCCCGTCCTGCCTCCCGAGCGGCGTGAAGTCCAGAAAGCCGAAGACGTTGCTCTCGTGCTCCGTGCCGCGCGCATACGCCGAGTAGGTGTGGTACACGTCGTCGCCGTCCCTGAGGAACACACTGACACCGGGCATGTCGCCGGTGTGCGACGCGATCATTCCGCCGATCTCCCGCACGTCTCGAAAGTTGTACGTCGTCGCGCCGCGGCTCGGATCGAGCGTCACGTGGAAGTCGAAGTTGAAGCTGGTGCCCGCCGACGACACGAGCGGGATCGTCCAGCCCATGCGTGCGCGAAAGGCCTCCAGCTGCTCGATCGGCGCACGTGACACGAACACCAGTGTCGTGTTGGCCGCGTTGAGGTGGACCAGGTTCCCCACGGTGTCCA
>DATEOG010000244.1:0-6051 GCA_035274345.1 Gemmatimonadaceae bacterium | reverse complement strand
GACCCGCGACGAGCTTCACGCATTCCGCCATCTGCTCGGGGGCCATGTTGTCGAACATGATGATGTCGGCCTTCGCCGCGACGGCAGCACCAACCTGCTCCTTCGAGTCGCACTCGACTTCGATCTTGGTGCCCGGCGGTGCGAGATCGCGGGCGCGGCGCACCGCGAGGGCGACGTCGCCGTCCACCGCGGCGAGATGGTTGTCCTTGATCAACACCGCCGCCGAGAGGTTCAGCCGGTGGTTGGTGCCGCCGCCGGCGCGCACGGCGTACTTCTCGAGCAGACGCCAGCCCGGGGTCGTCTTCCGGGTGTCGAGGATCTTCGCCTTCGTCCCCTTCACCAGGTCGACGTAGCGCGCCGTGAGCGTGGCGATCCCCGAGAGCCTCTGCATGAAGTTGAGCGCGACGCGCTCGGCGGCGAGCAGCGCACGGGCGTGCCCGGAGAGATACAGGATGTTCGATCCCTTTCTCAGCCGCGCGCCGTCCTCGAGATCGACACGGATCGTGACTTTCGGGTCGAGCTGGCGGAACGCTTCGACGGCGAGCGGCACGCCGCAGAGCACTCCGTCGGCGCGCGACACGAGCTGCCCCCGCGCGTGGCGGTCCGACACGACGGTCGCGATCGTCGTCAGGTCGTTGAACGCTTCGTCCTCCTCGAGCGCGGAGCGCACGAGGTTGCGAAGCTCGTCCTGATGGTAGGGAAACCGGAGCAGCCCCATGCCCCCGAAGGCGGCGGGTACGCTGAGCGGCGTGATGGTGCGCGGCGATGGACGGCGTTCAGGCTCGTGCGGCTGCATCTCCATCCGGTCGTCTCCGCTGTCGCCCGCCGGCTATTCGCCCGGGTCGATCGTTGACTGTGGCACGGGGCTCAGCGGATGCTGGCCGCCGATCGCGATCATACGCTCGATGGCCAGCCGCGCCCGGCTCGCGACGTCTTCCGGCACCGTGATGCGATGCTCCAGGCGCTCGAGTGCGCGCTTCACCTTGGGGAGCGTCGTGACTTTCATGTAGGCGCACGACGCCCGCTCGTTCGCCGCGACGAAGCGCTTCGACGGGTTCTCACGCCGCAGACGATGCAAGATGCCGACCTCGGTCGCGACGATGAACTCGGTCGCTTCGGAGAGGGCGGGCCGCTTGATCATCCCTTCGGTGGACAGGATCTGAACGCCCTCCGGATCGATGTCGCCCGCAGACATCGCCTCCAGCACGCTCGTCGAGCAGCCGCACTCGGGATGGATCAGGAACTCCGCCTCCGGGTGCAGCGACCGCTGCAAGCGAATGTTCTCCGGATCGATTCCCGCGTGCACGTGACACTCTCCCAGCCAGATGCGGATGTTCTCGCGCCCGCTCATGCGCTTCACGTGCGCGCCGAGGAACATGTCGGGACAGAACAGGATCTCGGTGTCGGCAGGGATCGAGTTCACGACGTCGACCGCGTTGCCGGAGGTGCAGCAGTAATCGCTCTCCGCCTTCACCTCGGCGGTAGTGTTGACGTAGGACACCACCACCGCGCCCGGATGCTCCGCCTTCCAGGCGCGAAGCTGCTCGGCGTCGATCGTCGAGGCCAGGGAGCACCCCGCGGCGAGGTCGGGGAGCAGCACCTTCTTGGTCGGCGAGAGCACGGCGGCCGTCTCGGCCATGAAGTGCACGCCGCAGAAGACGATGACTTCGGCGTCGGTCTTGGCCGCCTCGCGCGACAGGCCGAGGGAGTCGCCGACGAAGTCGGCGACGTCCTGCACTTCGGCCCGCTCGTAGTTGTGGGCCAGGATGACCGCGTTCCTCTCGCGCGCGAGAGTCTTGATCTCGCCCTGCAGCCGGGCGACGAGCTCTTCTCGGGAGAGGGGGGCGCTGTCGGTCATTCCCATGGTCGTGAAAGTAATGTGGCGCCCGGTGCTCCGTGAGCGGCCTGGCGGCGCGTCGGGGCATGCCCTGGCGGGCCGGGCCGAGGCGGCGCATCCTCTCGGTAAGTCAGTGAGTTAAACGGCTCCGCCCTACAACCAGCATGGAAGTCCGTCGGCAGGGCTCCACGCTGGTCGAGTGGCTCGTGCAGTTCGATGCACCGATTCACCAACCAACAAACCAACTCACCAACTCACCTCTTCAATCGAGGCCAATGCTCAGGGAATTCAAGGCGTTCGTGATGCGTGGCAACGTGCTCGACCTCGCCATCGCGGTGATCCTCGGAGCAGCGTTCGGCAAGATCGTCACGTCGTTCACGAACGACGTCCTGATGCCGCCGCTCGGTCTCGCGCTCGGCCGCGTCGACATGACGAACCTGTTCATCGATCTGTCGGGGACGCGTCACGCGACGCTCGCGGAAGCGAAGGCGGCCGGTGCGGCGACGATCAACTACGGCGTGTTCCTGAACACGATCGTCGACTTCCTGATCGTCGCCTTCGTGATCTTCCTGATCATCAAGCAGGTCAACCGGCTGAAGGGCCCCGCCCCGGAGCCGGAGGCACCGAGGACGCGCGAATGCCCCGAGTGCCTGTCGATGGTCCCCGCCCTCGCCCGCCGGTGCTCGCAGTGCACGTCGGTGCTCCCGCCGCCGACGGTGGCCATTGTGTAGTGAGTGGTGGGGAGTGGGGAGTGGGGGGTGACGGCAAGCCGCTCGGGACGCTGAGGCATCCCAGGTATTGAACTCCCCTCAGGACACAGAGGCATCCCGAGGTCGTAGACTCCCCACTCCCCACTCCCCACCGCACTCCGGGAACGCCGCTTGCCTTGCCACTGCATCGACTCGTACCCGAGGACGGTCCCGTGGCTGAGATCCCGATTCGACGTAAGGAAGGGCGCAACATCTGGCCGCTGCTGATCGGCCTGATCGCGCTGGCAGCGCTGCTCTGGTTCGTATTCGCTCGAGACAAGACGCCGGACACCGCGGCGGCGCGAGCCGATTCCGCGGCGGCCGTGACGCCGGCCCCGACGACCGACAGCGCCGCGGGCGCCGCGACGACCACACCTCCTCCGACCACCGACTCGGCCGCTCGGCGGCCGTAGCTCAGAGCTCGATGTGTCTCCCGCGCCAGACGCTCTTGGCGCGGGGGAAGTCGCTGCGATAGTGCCCGCCGCGCGACTCCTTGCGCAGCAGCGACGCCTCGGTGATCAGCCTCGCCGTCTGCACGAGGTTGACCTCTTCCGTCGCGCCGGCGGGCAGGCGCTGCTCGATCTCCGTTAGCTCGGCGAGCGCCGTGCGCAGCCCTTTGGCCGTGCGCGTGATCGACGCGTGCTGCCACATCACTGAGCGGATGCGCTCGGCTGCCACGTGCGCCGCGCCGCGGTCGGCGAGCGGGGGTACCTGCCACTGCTTCACGGGCGGCAGCGACTTGAGGGGAAGGACGCTCGCCAGGTCGCGCGCTACGCGTTCCGCGAACACGAGTCCCTCGAGCAGCGAGTTCGACGCGAGGCGGTTGGCGCCGTGCACTCCCGTACGCGCCACTTCGCCCACCGCGTAGAGGCGCGGCATGCTCGAGTGGCCGGTCAGGTCCGTCACGATCCCGCCCATCATATAGTGTGCGGCCGGCGTCACGGGGATCAGATCCTTTCGCGGGTCGATGCCGCGCGCCGCGCACAGCGCGAAGATCCCGGGGAACCGCTTGGTGAAGCCGCGGCCGAGCTTTCGGGCGTCGAGGTAGACGCGGCTCCGCTTCTGCTCACGGTAGATCGCGCGCGACACGATGTCGCGCGGCGCGAGCTCGGCGTCCTTGTGGTCCTTGAGCATGAACCGCACGCCCTTCTCGTTGACGAGGATCGCCCCTTCGCCGCGCACCGCCTCGGAGATCAGCGCGAGCGGGTTCTCGGGGGTGTCGAGCGCAGTGGGGTGGAACTGCACGAACTCCATGTCGGCGAGCGTCACGCCCGCGCGGTGCGCGATCGCGTAGCCGTCGCCCGTGGCGACCATCGGGTTCGTCGTGTAGCGGAAGACCTGCCCGCATCCGCCGGTCGCGAACACCGTCGCATCGGCGATGATCTCCACCGCCTTGCCGGCAATGCTCGCGCGCACCCCCACCACCCCGCCGCGCGTCGTCATGAGGTCCAGCACGCGTGCCCGCTCGAGCACCCTGATCCGCGCGCTCGCCCGCACGCGCTCGATCAGCGTGCGCGCCACCTCGGCGCCGGTCTGATCGCCGCCTGCGTGGACGATGCGGTTGGTCGAGTGTGCGGCTTCGCGCCCGAGCTTGAGCTGTCCGTTCGGGTCGAGGTCGAACTCGGCGCCCGCTGTCTGCAGCTCGCGAACGCGTGCGGGTCCTTCTTCTACGAGCACTTCGACCGCGGCGGCGTCGCACAGCGCCGCCCCCGCCGCGAGCGTGTCCCTGCGGTGAAGCGTCGGCGAATCTCCCGCGCCGAGCGCCGCCGCGATCCCTCCCTGAGCGTACGCCGTCGCGCTGTCGAACAGCGATCGCTTCGTCAGCAGGAGCACGTCGCCATGCTGCGATGCGCGCCACGCGGTGTGCAGGCCAGCGATGCCGCTGCCGACGACGAGGAAGCGAGTGCGAAGGCGTTCGGGGGTGGGCATGCGGGGTAATCAAGGGGAAGGGAGTCCCGTTGTGAACTGCCACCGCAGCACGAGCACGCAGGACTGGGCGGAGCTGAGGAGAATCATTGCGTTGTGAGTGGTGCGTGGTGAGTGGTGAGTGAAACCGAACGGCCTCGGGATGCGTCCCGAGGCCGTTCTAGTCACTCATGACTCACCACTCACGACCCACTACCGCACGTCGAACACATACGAATTCAAATGCTGAATCGTCGTCTCGTGCTCCGACACGCGGTGCGCGAGGAGATCGCCGATCGTCACGACGCCGTGGAGGCCTTTGGCGTCGACGACGGGGAGATGACGCACGCGGCGGCTCGACATGATCGAGCCGCACTCGTCGACCGACGTGTCGGGCGATGTCGTCACGACGTCGCGCGTGAACACGTCGGACACCTTCGTCGTTTCGGGAGGGAGGCCCGCCGCCACCACGCGGCGCAGGATGTCGCGCTCCGTGAAGATGCCGAGCAGCGCACCGGCGTCGTCGACCACGAGCAGTCCGCCGACGCTTCGGTCGTTCATCAGGCGCGCCGCCTCGAGCACGGTGGCGGTTGGTGCTACGGAGACGATGCTCGTCCCCTTCCTGTTGAGAAGGTCACGGACGACGGCCATTGGGGCGCTCCCGTTGGAGGTATTGCTTCGATGGTATAGCCGGGCCGGGACGAGCGCCAGACGCGACAGAAGCACCCCCTCAGTGCCGCTCGCCGTCGTTCCGGTGGCAGGCCTGGTCCACCACAACCGCGCTCGCAAGGATGAGCACGTCGTCCTCCCCGTCGGCGATCTCGATGCCGTACGTGTCGCGCAGGGTGAGCCAGCGCTTCGACACGGTCGCCACCTCCCGCTCCCCGCGGCGGAAGACGTACTCGTAGTCGAGGAAGTCGCCTTTCACCTCGAGGTCGTCCGGGCCAGGCACGTCCACCGCGAAGCGATGGTGGAAGAGCGCGAACAGCTCCTTCTTCACCACGGCGGCGAGCTCGCCGCCACGATGGATCTCGTACGTGGGAGAGAGCTTCAGCAGCTTCTGGCGGATGAACGCCAGCTCGTTCCCCTCCATATCCTTGAACGAGAGCTGGCCCCCGAAGCTGAACGCCTTGCCGTCGACGAAGTAGATCTCGCGCCCCTCGTCGTCGCGGATGTGGTAGTCGTCTCCCCACGACAGCAGCTTCTGCTTCATGACGTAGCGCACGAATCGTCCTCTCGGCGTGATGGATGCGTGGATCACTACGCACGCGAGGCATCGGTGGTGCCAGTGCGGACCGTGCGCCGCGGTCCCAGCGGTCCTCGGCCCCGCCGCGTTCTTGACATGCCTCCAACCCCCGCGGCACAATCCGCGTCCTGCGAGCTGCCACCACTCACCCACTCGATCCCCGCGATGTCCACTCGACTGTCGTTGCTCTCGCTCACCGTGGTCGGCGCGATCGGCTTGGCCGCCTGCACCGGACAGCAGCCGCCCCCGCAGAGCGCGCCGGCGCCGGCTGCCGCCCCCACGACCGCCGCCGCATCCGGCGCACGAGTGCCGAC
>DATEOG010000243.1:0-6901 GCA_035274345.1 Gemmatimonadaceae bacterium | reverse complement strand
CTCGCGACCTCCCACCCCGACGTGCCATGCGCCCGACCATCTCCGCCGCGCTCCTGATCACGATGCATCTCCTGGCCGCCGACGCGCGCGCGCAGAATGCGGCGCCGATCGCCTCGCTGAGATGGCTCACCGGCTGCCTCGAGGCGCGAAGCGGCACGCGCGTCGTGGAGGAGCAGCGTATGGCGGAGCGCGCCGGCACCATGCTCGGCATGGGTCGGACGGTGAACGCGCGCGGACTCGGCGACTACGAGCTCACGCTGATCAAGGAAGACGCCGGCCGACTGCTGTTCGAGGCCCATCCCAAGGGACAGCCGCCCGCGACGTTCACGGCACGTGTGGCGACGGCCGACAGCGTGGTGTTCGAGGCGCCGGAGCACGACTTCCCGCAGCGGGTCGGCTATCGCCGAGTCGGCGCGGACTCGGTGCTCGCGTGGGTGGAGGGCACGATGAAGGGGAAGACACGGCGCATCGAGTTCCCGTACGCGCGGATTCCCTGCCCCGCGTCACGCTGAGCCATTCGTGTCACTCGTCTTTCCGTTCGACCCGAACATCGAGCGTGCCTCGACGATTCCGGCGCGCGTGTACAACGATCCCGTGTTCCTCGAGCTGGAGCGCGAGCGCATCTTCGCCCGCACCTGGCAGCTCGTCGGACGCATGGATGACGTGCGCGAGCACGGCCAGTTCTTCACGGCGCAGGTCGGGAACGATCCGATCGTCGTCCTGCGAGACGGCGAGACGCTGCGCGCCTTCTACAACGTCTGCCTGCACCGCGCCGGCCCCGTGGCGTCGGGCTGCGGAAAGCGCAACACGCTGCAGTGTCGGTATCACGGCTGGACGTATTCGCTCGACGGCACGCTGAAGCGCGCACCGGAGATGGAGGGCGTGCAGCGCTTCTCGCCGGATGAGATGCACCTCGTGCCGGTACAGGTGGCGACGTGGGGCCCGCTCGTGCTCGTGAACGTGGACGGCAAGGCACCCCCGCTGCTCGACGTGCTCGAGGATCTGCCCGGGCGTCTCGCCCCGTTCCACTGCGAGTCGATGCAGTGGGTGATGCGCAAGGAGTGGGAGCTCGCCTGCAACTGGAAGATCTACGTCGACAACTATCTCGAGGGGTACCACGTCCCCGTCGTGCATCCCGGCCTGCACAAGGAGCTGGATTACGACGGCTATGTCGTCGAGCCGCGCCGGTATTTCTCAATCCAGCACGCGCCGCTGCGGCCCGTCGAAGGTGCCGCGGTCGACCGCCGCTACGATCCGTCGGCGACGACGGTACCCGAGGCCGTGTACGCGTGGCTGTTCCCGAACATGATGCTCAACGTCTACCTGGGGCAGATGCAGACGAACGTGGTGCTGCCCCTTGGCCACGATCGCTGCAGAGTCGTATTCGAGTGGTACGCCGAGCATCCACCGGCCGATGCCGCGAGCGATCCGGCGTGGACGAAGCTTCTCGCGTTCAGCGATGAGATTCAGGACGAGGACATCGAGATCTGCGAGATCGTCCAGCGCAACCTCCGGTCGCGTGTTTACGACCGCGGTCGCTACTCGGCGAAGCGGGAGAACGGCGTGCACCACTTCCACTCGCTGCTGCACGAGTTCCTGACGTGACCACGACGGCGGCTGTGGCCGAGGTTCCCACGAGGACCAACCGGCTGCAGCGATCGCTGGGAATGTGGTTCGGGATCGCAGTCGGCGTCGGCGGGATGATCGGCGCGGGGATCCTTCGCGCGCCGGCCGACGTGGCGGCGCGACTGCCGTCGCCGGCACTGTTCCTCGGCGCCTGGGTGCTCGGCGGCCTCTACGCTCTGCTCGGCGCCAATGCGATCGCCGAGCTGGCGACGATCCGCCCGCGCTCCGGCGGACAGTACGTCTTCGTGCGGGAGGCACTCGGCCCGTACGCCGGGTTCATCGTCGGATGGAACGATTGGCTCTCGTCGGCCGCGTCGGTCTCGGCGGTCGCCATCGTGGCGAGCGAGGCGATCGCCGCGTTGGTACCGTCGCTCAGCGGCCAGGTGCTCGTCATCGCGCTGTTCGGCGTCGTCGTCACGACCGTCGTGCTGGTGCGCGGCATCCGCGAGAGCGATCGCGCGCAGCGCTGGACGAGCGTCATGAAGGCGATGGCGCTGCTCATCCTGATCGTCGCGTGCTTCTCATGGCGCGCGCTGCACCGGACCCCTGCGCCGACGACTACTGCGGCACTCGCCATCCCCGGCGGTCTCGCGCTGGTCGCGGCGATGGCCGCGGCGCTGCAGGGAGTGATCTTCGCCTACGACGGCTGGACGGGGATCGTGTACTACTCCGGCGAAGTGGTGAACCCCGGCCGAGAGATCCCGCGCGCGCTGGCCGGCGGCTTGGTATCCACGATCGTGCTCTATCTGCTCATCAACGCGGCGTTCCTCGCGGTGCTGCCGCTGTCGGGGATCGCCGCATCACCGCTGGCGGCCGCGGGAGCGGCGTCGGTGGTGTTCGGGTCGAATGGCGGCATGGTCGTCCAGGGGATCATCGCCGTGGCGCTTCCGAGCGCGCTCGTCGCCAACGCACTCAATGCGTCGCGGGTGATCTTCGCGATGAGCGAGGACCGGCTGGCGCCGGCCTGGTTCGCGCGGGTGAACCGCGGCGGAACGCCCGACGCCGCGCTGCTCGTGACCGCGGTCATCGCCGCGCTGTTCCTGCTCACCGGCACCTTCGAGCGGCTGATCGCGATCTGCACCTTCCTGTTCGTCGCGAGCTACGCGCTGTCGTTCACGTCGGTGTTCGTGCTACGGCACCGAGAGCCCGACGCTCCGCGTCCGTACCGCGCGTGGGGACATCCGTGGACGACGGCCGCCGTGCTCCTCGGCTCGCTCGCCTTCCTAGGTGCGACGCTCGTCGCCGATCCGCGCGGCGCCGCGATCGTCGGCGGATTGCTCGTCGTGAGCTATCCGGCGTTCCGCTTCATCACGCGCCGCCGCTCCTAGCGCCGCTCCTTCTTTTCCTCGACCTCGTCGCGGTCCTCGTCGGCGATGCTGATCGACATCGGGAAGAACAGCGACTGCTTCACGGCCGGGTAGGGAGTGCGCCAGCCGCGTGCATCGCGCCAGAGGATCCGGTTGAGTCGTTCCGATGGCGCAGCGTCCGGCGTATCGAAGCGCATGCGCGCCGACGCGAGAGCAGCGGTACGGCGCAGCCCGGCGTCCGGGCCGCGGATGTCGCCGACGCGCTGGTTCACCTCGTAGATCGACTGCGCGGGCACCAGTGCGGTGTATGGCGTGAAGTCGGGCTGGTCGGCGGCGCCGAGGAAGCTGGCGCGCATGTCGGTGGCGACGAGATCGAACGCGCTGAGCGCCGGCAGGCCGAGCATCAGCTCTATCGTCTTCACGAGGCTCGGCTGGGCGTAGTAGGTGCTGTCGATCACGCCGCGGCGCGCATATGGGCTCGCGACCAGCGCGACGGTCCGATGCCCGTCGATGTGGTCGACGCCGTCCTGCGCGTCGTCCTCCACGGAGAGGATGGCCATCGACTTCCAGAACGTCGAGTGCGACAGCGCATCGACGATGCGGCCGAGCGCCAGGTCGTTGTCGGCGACGCACGCCTTGGGCGTGCACCACCCCGCCGACGTGCCCACGGTGTGATCGCTCGGCAGGATCACCATCACCAGATTGGGCATCGACTTCCGCGCCTCCCACTCGCGCAGATGGTCGATGATCACGTCGGCCTTCACGACATCCGGGCTGTCCATGGTCCAACCCGGATACTCGCGAACGAGCAACTTGTCGAGCGAGCGGATGTCGGAGCGCGTGTCGTACGTCTGCTTCATCAGCCCGCGGAAGAACGCGGGATCGTGCGGCTGCCGGTCGCGATACTGGGTGAGCATCGAGGTGCGAAGCGCCGCCTTCGGCTCCTGGATGGAGGGCGCGTATTCGCCGAATACCGTAACGCTCTTGCCCTTCGCTTCCGCGGCCTCCCAGAGGAACCCACCCGAGGAATACGCCAGCGCATCCACTCCCTCGGAGGGATAGCTGCGGCCGTAGTACAGCGGCCACATCGGGTAGTCGGTCTCGTTTGCCTGTGTGAGCCAGTTGTGGCCGTCGGCGGAGTTCCCCCCCGATGCGAAGAAGTGATCGAGCAGCACGAACTGCTCCGAGAGCGCGTGCGCGTTGGGCGTCACGGCACGACCGTACATCACGAGCGACGAATCGCTCGCACCCTTGCCCATGTCGCCGAGGACCTGATCGTACGTCCGGTTCTCGCGGATGATGTAGACGACGTGCTGGATCGGTGAGGGCTCACCGGGCCGCTCGGGGACGGGCTGCGGCGCCACGCCTGTACGCGCGACGATCGAGGGAGAGGCGTCGGGCGACGTCGCGAGGTGGCGGCGGTTGTTCTGCGCCACCGAGGTCGTGTACGCGTCGAGCTGCGCGTCGGTCGGCACGTCGATGACGTTCACCGAGCCGCGCACGGCATGCACGTACCGGCCGCGCTGCCCGTTGTGATTCCCCGTGCCGGAGCCCATGCCGAACAGCGTGCCGACGGCGATGGTGCGTCCATCGGCGCTCACGTCGATGCTCGACGGATACCAGCCGGTCGGGATCAGGCCGCGGAAGCGCGTCGGCAGTCCGTCGGCGGTGGACGCGTCGTAGACGGCGACTGCGTTGGCCCCGCCGAGCGTGACGTAGAGGCGACGCCCGCCATCGGCCAGCACGACGGCGGTCGGCGCGATGCCGATGCGTCGCTCGCGGAATGGATCGGCGGTGATCGTTCCTATCACCGCGGCCGTTCGCGTGTCGACGATGCTGACGTCGTCGGAGTTGCCGTTGGCGACGAAGAGCCGCCCGCGCGATTCGTCCCACGCGAGTCCCGTGGGATGGCGGCCGACCGTGACCGAGGCGGTGACGCGCCCGTTCACGAGATCGACCTGCGTTACGGTGCCGCGCTCGGCGATGTCACGCGCGTCGACGCGCACTGGCTCCGCGCGCGGGTCGCAGCACTGCGCCGCCGCGCGCTCGCCACTCTTCGGCTTGGGCCCGCCGAGCACGCTCACCCACGCAGTGCTGCCGTCGGCCGAGACGACCGCGGACACGGGGAGCACGCCGAGCGGGACCGAGTGCAGTCGCGCGCCGTTGTCGGCGTCGAGCACGGCGAGCGAGTCGTTGGCGGGCAATGGGAGCACGGCAACGCGGTGGCCCGATGCGTTCTCGCGCGCGGCCACTGCGGGACCACCCGCCATGAAATCGCCGAGCGGCGGAGAGACGAAAACGACGCGCGCACTGTCGGCGCGGTCGCCCGTGTTCGCCCAGCCGGTATCGGCCGCGTAGGCCTTCAGGTGAGCGACGGCCTGCGCGCGCGCGAGCGGCGCCGCTCCCGGCGTGCGGCTCTGCGCGGCGTTCCCCGCGAGTCGGCCGACCGAGGAGATGATGGCGCGTCCGTTCATCGGATCGATCGCCACGCCGTGCACGCCGGCGCGTCCGTCGAACGCCGCGGACGTGATGGTCCGGTTGTCGCGCCACGCGAGCCGGTATGCCGCGCCCGGTACGGCGACCCAGAGCTCGCCCGGGTTCCGACCGAATCGGACGCCGCCGACCTTGCCGTCGAAGACGCTCTGCACGCCCGCGGGCGTGACGCGCTGTTCGACGGCGATCACCCCCGGATCGGCGAGTGGACGCTGCGGGGGGCGCGGGCGAGGTTGCTGCGCACCGGCCTGCAGCGCGAGAAGAAGCGGGACGATCATGTAGTCTCCGTCGGAGTGACTAGCGGCGAACCACGTCGCCGTCGAGCTCGAGGACGATCACCGTGGCCATGGGATCGTACGGCTGGCCGGTGAATACCAGCTGCCGCTCGCCGTTCACCTCGCGCAGTTGCATCGGGGCGCCATCGCCCAGTCGATACGCGCGCTTCACGGCGTTCTGCATCTTCGGCAATGGGAAGGGCACGCGAGGCTGGGCGAAGAAGGTGACGTACAGCTTGCCCGCCTTCGTGGTGTACCGATACTCGGTGTGCGGCAGCACGAGCGGCTGTCCGCGAAGGTCCTTCGTTCCCCGCGCGCTCGGCTCGCCCAGCTCATCACCGAACGGCGTCGGGCCCGCACCATAGACGGCCTCGCCGTTGACCTTCAGCCACTCGCCGGCGTGGCGGAGCACGTCCACCGACGGCTGCGGGATCTCGCCGGTCGGCAGCGGCCCCACGTTGAGCAGATAGTTGCCGCCCTTGCTCACGACGTCCACGAGCTTGAAGACGATGTCTCCGACCGATTTCCAGTCGTGGTCGTCCTTGCGGTAGCCCCAGGTGTGGTTGATCGTCGCCGGTACCTCCCACGCCTCGGTGCGCGACTCACTCGGAATGACGTTGTCACCCGTGCTGACGTAGTCACCCGCGTCGCCGAGCCGACCGTCGATCAACGTTTTCGGCTGCAGCGAGCGCACGAGCTGCGTGAACCGCGCGGCACGCTCGCCCGCCATGTTGCGCGGCGTGTCGAACCAGATCAGCGCGACGGGACCGTACTTCGTCAGCAGCTCGCGCACCTGCGGCTCCGCTTTCCCGCGCAGGTAGTCGTCGTACTTCTTGAGCGAATCGGGACCGAAGTCCCAGTTGTTCCCCGCCCCATCGGGCTCGTGCCAGTCCTGGGACTGCGAGTAATAGAAGCCCAGGGGCATCCCCTGCTTCGCGCACGCTCGCGCGAGCTCGGCGATGATGTCGCGCTTGAACGGCGTCGCGTCCACGACGTCGAACGCGCTGACCTTCGAGTCGAACAGGGCGAAGCCGTCGTGATGCTTCGACGTGATGACCACGTACTTGAACCCGGCGTCCTTCGCGAAGCGGACCCACGCGTCGGCGTCGAACTTCACCGGGTTGAACCGCTTCGCGAGCTGCTCATACTCCTTCACCGGGATCTGTGCCCGGTTCATGATCCACTCGCCGAGGCCGAGCA
>DATEOG010000242.1:0-6769 GCA_035274345.1 Gemmatimonadaceae bacterium | reverse complement strand
GTACCGACCGCCAGCCACGGCCACCGCGATCGAGCGAGGCCGTCCCGTGCCGGTCACGGACACGCAGCCGACGCCGGCGCCGCCCGGGCTGACCTCGCTGTAGCTTCTCGGACGACTCGTCAGCGGCGGCGCGTCCGTGACAGCGCTGCGTCCTCGCTGTTTCCACCAATCCGCACGTCCTCATGGCATTCCCGTCGTTCGTTCGCCGCGCCGTGCACGCCGGTGCGCGCCTTGTCCTCGCCGTGCTCGCGGGCGCCTCGGTCGGGGGCGCGCAGCAGCCGCGCACTCCTCCCGACACGGTACCGGCGGCGGTGTTCGTCACGTGGAACGGAGATCCCACCACCACCGTGAGCGTCGACTGGCATCTCGTCGCGGCCACGGACATTCCGGCAGTCGAGGTTCGCGGGCCCGGGCTCTCGGCGTGGCGACGCTACGAGGGGAGCGCGATGGCGTTTCCCTTTTCGTCGAGAACGGTGCGGCGCGCGCAGATCGACGGCCTCCGTCCCGGCTCCGTCTACGAGCTCCGCTTCGCCGGCTCGCGCATCTACAAGTACCGTACGATGCCGGCGCGGCTCACCCGACCCGTCCGCTTCGCGGCGGGGGGCGATACGCAGGCCGGCGAGACGACGTTCGGGCCGATGAACCGGATCGCGGCGGCGCGAGACGTCGATTTCGTGCTCCTCGGGGGTGACCTCGCGTACTCCAACGGGGATCCGCGCCTCGTCGCACGCGAGGAAGCGTGGTACGAGACCGTCACGCGGACGCTGGTGACGCGCGACAGGCGGCTGATCCCCGTGATCGCCGCGATCGGCAACCACGAGGTGTTCTCGAGCCGCGACACGACGGAAGCGACCGCCCGGATGATGCGCGAGACCGGGGTGCGGCTGGGTGACTCACCGTACTACAAAGCACTCCATGCGCACGCGCGCGAGCGGCAGTATTCCGTGATCGACGTGGGAGACTACCTGTCGCTCGTGCTGCTGAACACGGCGCACACCGCGCCGGTGCAGGGCGCGCAGACGGAGTGGCTCCGGGACGCGCTCGGTCAACGTTCGACGGTGCCGTACGTCTTTCCGATCTACCACGTGCCAGGCTACCCCTCGGTGCGTGCGTTCGAGGGGAACACGAGCGCGCTGGTACGGGAGCACTGGTCCCCTCTCTTCGAGCGGTTCGGCGTGCGCGTCGCGTTCGAGAATCACGATCACGCGTACAAGCGCACGGTGCCGATCAAGGGCGGGCGCCGAGACTCGACCGGCGTGGTCTACATCGGCGACGGCGCCTGGGGGGCCGTCCCGCGGCCCATCGGGCGGGAGCACGCGCAGCCGGCCTGGTATCTCGAGACGGCGAAGTCGACCAACCACGCGATCTTCGTCACGCTGAACGCGCGGACCGCCCGCTTCGAGATGGTAGACACGGCAGGGGTGCGATTCGACACATATCGCGCTCGGCCGCGCTGCGTCGAGCCCCTCGCCTGCCGGTAGCTGCGAAGGGCGCGCTGGACGCACGGCCCGCCGGACACGACATTGAATCGCGCGCGTGACGACGCGCGGTAGCGGCGGACGGGCGCGGTGCGGTATCGCTCCGGGTTGCGTCCTCGCACTTTGACCGGACCCAGATCGCATGTCGCTTCGCGCCCCGGGGCTGCTCCTGCTCTTCCTGGTGGGGATCCAGTCGATCGTACCCCAGGGCCAGAGCGTGTTTCGGAGCATCCCGTTCGACACCACGCTCGCCGTCGCCGCGACGCCGACGCTGTCGATCGATCTCGAGTCGGGCGGCTCGCTCCGTATCATCGGCGGCACGTCGAGGACCATCCGCGTGCACGTGACCGAGCGCGGGCGACGATGCGCCGACTGCGCGGTCGCGGTGACGCACGCGGGCGCGAACGTGCAGGTGAAGACGCGCCGCGGCATCCCGAATGGGCAGCTGGCGAGCCTCGACGTCGAGATCGAGGTGCCGGTGCAGTGCAACGTCGACGTGGCTTCGATCGGAGGCGGCGTGGAGATCGAAGGAATCGACGGCACGCTCTCCGGGATCACGCACTCCGGCGCGCTCAGCCTGCGCCGAATCTCGGGCGCCGTGGAACTTCAGACACGACGCGGCGACGTGACGCTGCGGGAGTCGTACGTGAGCGGCGCGCTGCGGACGCTCGACGGCCGCGTGCTGTTCGAGGACGTGGGCGGCAGCGTGGTCGGCACCTCGGCAAGAGGCCGCGTGATCCTGCGACGCGTGGAGCGCGCCGACTCGCGCAACTGAGTCGTGCGGACGACGCGACCGTCGTCAGCGCATGTCCACCAGCTCCACCTCGAGTCCGCCGACCGACACGTTCCGTCCGTATCGATGGTAGGTCTCGGTGGCGCTGAGCCGTCGCACGGAGCGCACGTCGGTCGCGCGCATCATGCTGAGCACGTTGATCGTGCCCATGATCGCGCCGTCGCGAAACACGAGTATCGCGTCGGCCGGCGGATTGTTCAGCGAGGTCACGCCACGCGCCCAGAAGAAGTTGCGACGCGTGCGCACGAGCGCATCGTAGAGCGACGAGGCACCGGAAGCGACGAGCTCCTCGCGTGACACGACGTCGCCCACGCCGAGTCGTCCAGGCGCTGCGGACTGCGCGGGATCGTGCGCGTAGCATGCGAGCATGGTGAACGAGAGCGCGGCCAGGAACGACATGCGCGAACGGTGATGCTCGATGCGGGCAGACATGATGTCTCCTGGTCGGATCGTCTCACGATGCGGTGCATGCGATCACGCACGCACTACGTGAGACAACGCGAATACGTGTCGCGTTTACATGCGGAGTGTGCGTGATGTGTGTGAGGCACGCACATGGCACGATCGTCCAATGCGTGTGCGCAGGATCGTTCAATGCATCGCGCAGGATCGTTCAATGCGACGCGTCTTTCATCGTGTGCCGCGGCGCATGAGGATCCAGTCGCGCGCCATGTCGCGAACGATCATGTCGGCACGCGTCGATGCGGAAGCACGAGTTGCGCTGGGCGCCGGGCTCGAGCGGAGCCGATGACCAGCGAGTGAGCCGTCTGCGCTCGCTCGCGTCGTGCTTGCTCAGATTCGGGCGCTCAACACGAGCAGCGGTCCCACCAGCAGGAACTGCAGGAAGGTGAAAGCCGTCTCGAGCGCGACGAAGCGGGGCACCGACGTCATGCGATGTTTCGCGGCAACGGCGAGCGTGGTGAAGCTCCACGAGAGGACCGCGGCGCCTGCGGAAAACAGCAGACCGCTCACCAGCGCGCGGGGATGGTCCACGAAACGCGGATACGCAACGGCGAAGATGATCCCCTGCAGCAGCATCGAGAGAAAGCCGAAGGGGATGATCACGTCCGGCCTGTAGATGTCGAGCTCGCGATACGCAGCGTGAAACCACTTGAGGTGCCACACGAAACCGAGTGCGAACGTCGGCACCAGATACGCCAGCACGAAGAGCAGGATCCGGGGCATCGCATTGTCCTCCCGACGGGATGTCAGATAACTTGCAGATCGCAAGTAAGATTCGGCGACGGCCGTTGGGTTGCAAGTGAGAGCCCGCGAGAGGGATATGACACGAGACGTCAGGCGGTCGGGCTGCCCGATCGGCATCGCGCTGGACCTGTTCGGGGATCGCTGGTCGCTGCTCGTCGTGCGCGACCTGCTGTTCAAGGACCGCCGCACGTTCGGAGAGTTCGCCGATTCGGGCGAAGGGATCGCGACGAACGTGCTGGCTGACCGGTTGAGCCGCCTGGAGCTGGCCGGCATCGTCGAGCGGCGCGCGGACGCGGCCGATGGTCGACGAGCGGTCTATCACCTGACCGAAAAGGGATTCGCGCTGGCGCCGGTGCTGGTCGAGATGGTCATCTGGGCAGCGCGACACGAGGACACTGATGCCCCGCCCGCGGAGGTCCGAGAGATGGAGCGTCACCGGGCGCGATTCATGGCGTCACTGCGTAAGCGCTGGAGTCGGCGTTGAAGGCCGCGGGCCCGCGCAATCCGCGCAATCCGCGCAATGATCAAACGGACGGCGCGGACGCCGCGTACATAGACCGTACCTCACGGCACCATTCGCCCACCTCGTTCGCCCCCGAGGCCCCATGAGCCGGACGCCCCAGCCGCCCGCCGTCGATCGTCGCACGTTCCTGCACACCGTCGCCGCGATCGGCGGAGGTGCGCTCGCCGCCGCATGCGCTCGGCAGGTGCCAGGCGCCATGGCCACCTCGGGCGCGGCCGCGTCGAGCGGCTCCCTGGCGAGCTTTCGGGACCGGATCGGGCTCCAGCTCTTCACCGTTCGGGACCGCTTCCCCAACGACTATCCGGGAACGCTGCTCTCCGTGGCGCGCATCGGCTACAAGGAAGTGCAGCCGACGATGAGCTACGGCACCCACACGCTGCCGCAGATCAAGGAGTTTCTCGACCGGGCGGGGCTCGTCGCACCGACCACTCACGTCAGCCCACCGGCGGGCGCCGAGCTGGAGCGCACGCTGGACGCCTATGCCGCCATCGGGCATCGCTACACCACCGTGAACCTCGGTGGAGGTCGGCGCGGTGGCGGTGGCGGAGCTCCGGGCGGCGCGCCAGCCGGTGGCGCAGCAGCCGCTGGTGGCGCCGCGCCCGCTGCAGGGGAGGCTCGCGCACCGCGTCCACCTGCCGCGCGGCAAACGCTCGACGCCGCGAAGCGAACGGCGCAGCAGCTGAACGACGTCGGGCGCGTCACGCAGAAGCACGGCATCAAGGTCATCGTGCACAACCACACGGTGGAGTTCGAGCCGCTCGCCGACAGCTCGCAGCGGCCGTACGACGTGCTGCTCGCCGAGACCGACCCGAGCCTCGTCGCGATGGAGCTCGACATCGGGTGGGCGGCCGTCGCGGGGCAGAACGCGCTCGACCTGTTCAGGCAGGCGCCCGGCCGCTTCGAGGTCTGGCATGTGAAGGACATCGCCGGCCTCGCCGCGCTGAACGGCCTGCCCAGCCAGAGCGAACGTCAGCGCGCGGCGCGCATCGTCCCGCTCGGTGAGGGCGAGATCGACTACCGGCCGATCTTCGCGCAGGCGTCGCTCGCGGGGATGAAGCACTTCTACGTCGAACAGGACAGCGCGCCGGCGAGCGGCGACTCGCTCGCCGCCGCCGCGACCAGCTATCGTAACCTCGCGAAGATCCTCGTCTGACATGCGACGTTGGCAGGGCGCGCCCACAGCGGGCGCGCCCCGTCGACGCACGCTCACCATGTCGCTCCCTCCACGCTCCGTCATGCGCATCGCGCTCCGCTCACTCTCGGTCGCCGCTGTTCTCGTCGCGATCATCCCCGCCCGACACGCGCTGTCGCGCGGTACGGAGCTCCCCGTCGACGCCGACGACGCGCCCGTGCTCACGCCGGCGCAGACGATGGCGAGCTATCGGCTCCCTGCGGGTTACAAGCTCGAGCTCGTGGCGGCAGAGCCGCTGGTGCAGGATCCCGTGGCGATCGACTTCGATCCCGACGGCCGGATGTACGTCGTCGAGATGCGCGCCTTCATGCCCAACCTCGCCGGTACGGGCGAGGACCGGCCGATCGGCCGCATCGTCGTGCTCGAGGACACGAACGAAGACGGGCGGATGGACAAGAAGACCGTCTTCCTCGACAGCCTCGTGCTCCCGCGCTCGGTGAAGGTGCTGTCGCAGGGTGTGCTCGTTGCCGAGACGCCGAACCTCTGGCTGGCGCGCGACACCAACAGCGACGGGAAAGCGGACACGAAGGAGCTCGTGCGCGACGACTACGGCACGAAGCAGTCGAACCCGGAGCACAATGCGAACGGCCTGGTGTGGGGGCTCGACAACTGGATCCACAACGCGAACTACGTGGGGGAGTTCCGGATGCGCGGCGGGAAGCTGGAGTACCGCAGAACGCCGTCGGAAGGGCAGTGGGGGCTCTCGATGGATTCATACGGTCGCTTCTACCGCAACAGCAACGAAGACCCGCTGCACGTGGACCTCGTGTCGGAGCACTACGGCGCACGTTCGGCAAGGCAGGCGACGGTGCGCGGGCTGTACGAGCGGATCATCCCGAACGTCGAGGTCTTTCCGGCGCACGCCACGCCCGCGGTGAACCGCGGCTACCAGCCGCAGGTGCTGCGTGCCGACAGCACGCTGGTGCGCTTCACCTCGGCGTCGAGCCCCACGGCGTACGTCGGCGACCGTCTGCCGGCGACGCTGCGCGAGAACGTCTTCGTCACCGAGCCGGCGGGCAACCTGGTCGGACGGTTCGTGATCAGCGAAGACTCGTCCGGAATGCTCGTGGCGCGCACCGGCGAGGAGCGCCCCAGCTTCCTCGCGTCGAAGGACGTGCGCTCGCGTCCCGTGTTCACGACCACCGCGCCCGACGGCACGCTGTACGTCGTCGACATGTACCGCGGCATCATCCAGCACAAGGGATATATGACGGAGTACCTGCGCGACTATGTGCAGACGCACGAGCTTGCGCAGCCGAATTCCTTTGGCCGGGTTTATCGCGTCATGCACCAGAGCACGAAGCGTGACACGACGCCGCTGCCCGGAGCCACGTCGCGAAGCGGCGCCGGGCGAGGGACCCTCGCGACTGACAACGCGCAGCTCGTATCGGCACTGTCGCACCCGAATGGATGGCGCCGCGATACGGCGCAGCAGCTGCTCGTCGAGCGTGGCGACAAGTCGGTGGTGCCCGCGGTGCGCAAGCTGGCGTCGAGTTCGACCGATTCACGCGCGCGGCTGAAGGCGCTTTGGGTGCTCGATGGCCTGGATGCGATCGAGCCTGATGACGTGACGCCGG
>DATEOG010000241.1:0-5608 GCA_035274345.1 Gemmatimonadaceae bacterium | reverse complement strand
CCTTGGGGCTGTGTGACTCGCCGTGCAGCGCTTGCATGATGTGCGTCCACGCCTCTTCGGACGTCTCCTCGCGCACGGCGTGGGCCGAGGCGTGACCGCCGCCGGCGAGTCGGTGTGCTCCCGCGCGGCGGCTCAGCGCGCGCGCGGCCGCGTGATGGATGTCCTCGACGAGGAACTGATGGACCTCGACGGGAGTCCGGAGTCGCGCGCGTGCGTCCCACGCGCGCACGAACGCCCCTTCGACGACCTTCGAGACCAGCGCGCGCGCGTCGGGCCCGAGATCGGTTCGCGCTTCTTCCGTCAGCGCTGGGTACTCCTCGAGGAAGAAGCGGCGCAGCGACTCCTCGTCTGCAAGAGCGGTGGCAGGGTCCCCGGCGTCGGGTGCATTGCCGTCGCGTGCATCGAACGTGGTCGACATGGAACCTCTCTGGCTTGAGTTACGACCCGATCGGATGGCGGCGAATATGAAGGGGCATCCCGGCGATGTCACGCCGGGAGGAACATTTGGCGCATGTGGGGCTGCAGCATCCGGGCGAGCTCGAGTGAACACTCGCCTCGCCTGTCGCCACACCGCTCGCCGTGCGAGATTGGAAGATCCGCCACTCTATGTCGTTGCACGCCAACGACATGTCCCTGGACGACGAATCCGATGCCCTCGTACGCACGTCACGCGCGCCTGATCTCCGCGCTCCTCCTGCTCACTCTCGCTGCAAACCCCGCGCTCGCTCAGATCCCCGCCGGGGAATACGCCGCCAGGCGCGACTCGCTCGCCGCGCGGATCCGCAACGGCATCGTGCTCGCCTTCGGCGCTCGAACGCCGGTCTCCGATTTCGGGCCGCTCTATCAGCTCCCCGCCTTTCATTACCTCACGAACTTCCACGAGCCCGACGCGGCGTTCGTGATGGTGGTGCGCGACGGCCGCGGCGCGAGCACGCTGTTCCTCACGCCGATCGCCCCACGTCGCGCGTTCTACTATGGAAGGCGGCCCGACTCGGCCGCCGTGGTGCGCAGCTTCGGCATGCAGGCGCGTCCCTTCGCCGCGCTCGGCGGCGTCCTCGACTCGCTCGTCGGCCAGCGGCTCCCCCTGTTCGTGTTGAACGATTTCGAGAGCGCCGACTTCGCCATGCAGGACTCGCTCACGCGCGGCCAGCAGTTCGTGCGCGCGCTCAAGGCACGCCACGCCTCGGCGATCGAGATCAAGGATGGGCACCCGATCGTCGACGAGCTTCGCGCACGGAAGAGTCCCGCCGAGATGGCGCTCCTCCGCCGCGCCGCCGAGATCAGCGACGAGGGCCATCGCGCCGCGATGCTCGCTCCGCAGCCAAATCACGAGTACGAGCTTCAGGCCGCGCTCGAGGGCACCTTCCTCCGGCTCGGTGGCGCGCGACCGGGGTACGGATCGATCGTCGGCGGCGGGCCGAACAGCACGCTGCTGCACTACATGAAGGACCGCGCCGCCGTGAAGCCCGGCGACGTCGTGGTGATGGACGCGGCGACGGAGTATCAGGGCTACGCGGCCGACGTCACCCGAACGATCCCCGTGAGCGGGAAATACACGCCGGAGCAGCGCGCCCTCTACGATCTCGTGCTCGCGGCCCAGAAGGCGGCCGAGCGGAACTCCAAGCCGGGCATGTCCTCCGTCGCCGCGCAGGATTCGTCGTGGGACGTGCGCGCGAAGGGTCTGGCGCGACTCGGTCTCGTCGAGAGCGTGGACGCGGAGCTCGACCTTCCCTGGCCGGCCAACTGCACCGCCAATCCGCGCGCCTGCAAGCAGGCGATGTTCTGGATGATCCATGGCATCTCGCACGGCATCGGCCTCGCCGTGCACGATCCCGCGCAGTTCTACGCGCAGGACCGTCTGTTCAAGCAGGGCGATGCCTTCACCATCGAGCCCGGCATCTACGTCAGCAACGCCATGCTCGATGCACTTCCCGACACTCCGCGGAACCGAGCGTTCATCGCCAAGGTCAGGCCGGTGGTCCAGCGCTACGAGAACTCCGGCGTTCGCATCGAGGACGACTACATCATCACGGAGAAGGGTCTCGAGCGCATCTCGCTCGTACCGCGCGAGATCGACGAGATCGAGGCGCTGATGGCGAAGCGTCCGCCGCGGTTGGTGCCGTGACGGCTGCGCATGACGGTCGCGCGCACCAGCCGGAGCGCGCGCTGTTCGAGATCCCCGACGACGTCACGTACCTCAACTGCGCGAGCATGTCTCCGCAGCTGCGCACGGTGACGGCGGCCGGGATCGACGCGGTGCGGAGCAAGGCGTCGCCGTGGACGCTGCGCGCCAGCGACTGGTTCGTGCACGCCGAGCCGCTGCGCGCGCTGTTCGGCCGGGTCATCGGTGCGGACGCCGAGTCGGTCGCGCTCGTGCCGTCCGTGAGCTACGGGCTCGCTGTCGCCGCCGCGAACGTGCCGGTGCGCGCCGGCCAGTCGATCGTCGTGCTCGATCGCGAGTTTCCATCGGGCACGTACACCTGGCGGGAGCTCGCGCGCCGCACCGGCGCGCGCATCGTCACGGTCGCGCGCGAAGCCGGCGCGAGCTGGACCGACGCGCTGATCGCGGCGCTGGATCCGACCGTCGCGCTGGTGGCGACGCCGGTCTGTCATTGGACCGACGGCTCGCTGGTCGATCTCGAGCGCCTCGCGCCCGCCGTACGCGCGGTGGGCGCCGCGCTCGTCATCGACGCGAGCCAGGCGGCGGGAGCGCATCCGATCGACGTCTCGCGGATTCAGCCGGACTTCCTCTGCGCCGTCGGTTACAAGTGGCTGCTCGGTCCGTACAGCCTCGGCTACCTCTACGTGGACCCGAAGTGGCACGCGCGCGGTGTCCCGATCGAGCAGACGTGGATGTCTCGCGCCGGCGCCGAGGACTTCACGAGCCTCGTGGACTACGTCGAGGAGCTGCGTCCCGGCGCACGCCGGTTCGACATGGGCGAGTTCTCGCAGTTCACCCTGCTGCCGATGTCGGTCGCCGCGGTCACGCAGGTGCTGGAGTGGGGGGTGCCGCGCATCGCCGCTGGAATCGGTGCGATCACGTCGCGCATCGCGGAGGAGGCGGTTGCCCTGGGCTGCGAAGTGCCGCCGAACTCCGAACGGGTCGCGCACATCGTCGGCGTGAAGCTGCCGCGTGGTCTACCGAGCGGTCTGACGGAGCGTCTCGCCCAGGCGCGGGTGTTCGTGAGCGTACGCGGCGACTCGATTCGCGTGGCGCCGCACTTGTACAACGATGAGAACGACGTGGCTCGCTTCGTGAAGGTGCTCGGAGCCGCATTGAGGTGATGGACGCTGGGTGTTGCGTAGTGGGTAGTGAGTTATGAGTGGATGCGTCCCGAACGCCGTTTGCAGTCACCCACCCCCCAACACCCATCACTCACGACCAGTAGTCTTTCTGAATGTTCATCTCCGACTTCGCCATCCGCCGTCCGATCATCACCGTCGTGGTGACGATCGCTCTTGCCGTATTCGGCATCGCCGCGCTGCTGCGGCTGCAGACCGACGAGTTCCCGGACATCGACGCTCCGATCGTCTTCATCGGCATCGTGTATCCGGGAGCGTCACCGGAGCAGGTGGAGCGCGAGGTCGTGGACCGGCTCGAGGACCGCATCTCGGGCATCTCCGGGCTCGACCAGCTCACGTCGACGTCGAGCGACGGGTTCGCCCAGATCATCGTGCTGTTCAAGTTCGACAAACCGACCGACGAGGCGACGCAGGACGTGCGGGATGCCATCTCCGCCGTGCGCGCCCAGCTCCCGACGGAGATCATCGAGCCGATCGTGCAGCGGTTCGATCCGGCGCAGCAGCCGATCGTCTCGCTCGCGCTCACGTCGCTCACCCTCACGCCGGCGCAGCTCACCCAGATCGCCGACCAGACCATCGGGGGCGAGCTGCGATCGATCCCGGGCGTCGCACAGGTCAACGTCGCGGGCGCCGACAGCGCGACGCTGAACGTCGTCCTCGACCCCGGGCGGCTGACGAGCGCCGGCGTCGGCGTCGAGCAGGTCGTGGCCGCGCTGCGCTCGCAGAACGTCGCTGCGCCCGTCGGGCAGGTCACCGGCCCGGTCACCGAGCGCGCCATTCGGCTGGAGGGACGCCTCGAGCGCCCCGAGGACTTCGCGCAGCTGATCGTCACGCAGCGTGGCGGCGCGCCGATCCGCCTCGGCGACGTTGCCACCGTGCAGACCGGCACGGCCGAACGACGCTCGGCGGCGCTGTACAACGGCCGCGAGGCCATCGGGCTCGACATCGTGAAGTCGAAGGGCTACAGCACCACCACGGTGAGCGACGCGATCAAGTTGCGCCTGCCGGCGCTGCAGGCCGGACTCCCCAAGGGCACGACGATCGAGGTCGTGCGCGACGCGGGGAGCCGTGTGCGCGCCTCCGTGCGCAGCGTGCAGGAGGCGCTCGTCGAAGGGGCGATTCTCACTGTGCTCGTCGTGTTCCTGTTTCTGAACTCGTGGCGCTCGACCGTGATCACCGGTCTCGCGCTGCCCGTGTCGGTGCTCGCCTCGTTCGTGCCGCTCATGCTGTTCGGCTTCACGCTGAACACCATGTCGCTGCTCGGGCTCTCTCTGGCGATCGGTATCCTGATCGACGACGCCATCGTGGTGCGCGAGAACATCGTGCGCCACGTCGAGATGGGGAAAGACCATCTCGTCGCGTCGCACGAGGGGACCGATGAGATCGGCCTCGCCGTCGCGGCGACGACGTTCTCGATCGTGGCGGTGTTCGTCCCCGTTGGATTCATGAGCGGCTTCGCCGGCCAGTGGTTCAAGCCGTTCGCGCTCACGATCGCCGCGGCGGTGCTCGTGTCGCTGTTCGTGTCGTTCTCGCTGGACCCGATGCTCTCCGCCTACTGGGCGGATCCGCAGATCGAGGCACACGAGCGGCGCAATCCGATCGCGCGTGCGCTCGACCGCTTCAACGTGTGGTTCAACCGCCAGGCGGAGCGCTATCGCCGCGGCGTCGCGTGGGCGCTCGATCATCGCAAGACGATGATCGCGCTCGCGGCGGGGTCGTTCATCGGGGCGATCGTCCTGCAGGTCGCGATCGGCGGCTTCGGCTTCGCGCCCGACAGCGATCGCAGCGAGCTCACCGTCACGGTGGAGGCGCCGCCCGGCTCCAGCCTGGAGTACACACGCGTCGTCACGGAGCAGGTGGCGCGGCAGGTGCGCGCGCATCCCGAGGTCGCGTACACCTACGCCACAGTCGGCAGCGCGTCCGGCTCGGGAAGCGTCGACGTCGGCTCCGTATACCTCCGCCTCAAGCCGCGTCACGAGCGCGACGTGAGCCAGCAGGAGCTCGGCACGGTGCTTCGTCCGGAGCTGAAGCGGATCGGCGGCGCGACCGCATATCTGCTCGAGGCGGGAGGCCCGGGGGGCGGAGTCAAGCCGCTGCAGGTTCAGTTGAAAGGGCCGGACGCAGCGACGCTGGCCATGCTCGCCGACTCCGTCGCCGCGATCGTGCGTCGTACGCGCGGCGCCGTGGACGTCGGGCTGTCCAGCAAGGGCACCAAGCCCGAGCTGCGCGTGACGATCAACCGCGGGCTCGCCGGTACGCTCGGCGTGACTGTCGCGCAGGTCGCGCAGTCACTGCGTCCCGCCTT
>DATEOG010000240.1:0-4535 GCA_035274345.1 Gemmatimonadaceae bacterium | reverse complement strand
CCGCACGCGGTCCGTCACGACCCACCCCGAGAATCCAAACCAGAGTGTGGCCACCGCCGCGAAGCCGGGGCCGAGCAATGGCTCGACCCGGACCGCGAGGGTCGCGTCCATCAGGCCACCCGCACCGGGTGGCGCAACGAGATCTGCGGGCGCTGCGCGGAGCGCTCCTGTCGAGCCAGGAACGACTTCATCACGGAGTCGATGATCTCGTCGATGTCCGTCGTAGGCGCGAAGCCGACGAGATTGCGCAGCTTCGTCGTGTCCGGGATGCGCCGCGGCATGTCCTGATAGCCCGACTCGTACGCGTCGGCGTAGGGGACGAGCACGACCGGCGAGTTGGACCTGGTGATCTCCTTCACCCGCTTGGCCAGATCGAGGATCGAGATCTCCGTCGACGCACCGATGTTGTAGATCTCACCCGCCGCCTCGGGGCGCTCCATGAGCGCGACGAGCGCGCGAACCACGTCCTTCACGAAGCCGAAGCAGCGCGACTGCGAGCCGTCCCCATAGACCGTCATCGGTTTGCCGGTCATCGCCTGTTGCACGAGCGAGGGGACGACCATGCCGTAGTGCCCCGTCTGCCGCGGTCCCACCGTGTTGAACAGGCGGACGACCGTCACCGGCATCTGCCGCTCCTGGTAGTACGCGAGGGCCAGGAACTCGTCGAGCGCCTTGGAGCAGGCGTAGCTCCAGCGCCCCTTGGACGCGGCGCCCATCACGATGTTGCCCTCTTCCTTATAGGGCAGGTCCGTGCTGAGCCCGTAGACCTCGGAGGTCGAGGTGAACAGCACCCGCTTCCCTTTCTTCGCCGCGGCGTTGAACACGACCTCGGTCGCCTGCACGTTGTTCTCGATCGTGCTGATCGGGCTGTCGATCACCCGGCGCACCCCGACCTCGGCGGCGAGGTGGTAGACCATGTCCACCCGGTCCACGAGCTCGGCCGTCACCGACGCGTTCTGAACGCGGCCGATGGTATAGTGGAAGTACGGGTGGCGTTTGAGGTACTCGATGTTGTCGATGCTGCCGGTCGAGAGGTCGTCGAGGACGTAGACCTCGTCACCGCGAAGCAGACAAGCATCCGCGAGGTGGGAGCCGACGAATCCGGCGCCGCCGGTTATGAGAACGCGCATCTATAAGGAGGGTGTCCGGCTGGGTGAGGGACGATCTACCCCAGAGGACGAGTTTGCGGGCTCGGCTGTAACGGGAGTCACGGCGGGCCGGACTTTCAGGGGTCCCGGGGGGCCGGGGGGCAAAAGGGTCAGACTCCTTGGAAAATCCCCCGCGCGGTGGAGCGTTTTTCAAGGAGTCTGACCCCAACCACGGACGGAAACGAACGTACCCGCCAACGCGTATCCCCTCCATGACCGATTCCCTCCGCGACCGCGTCGCCGACGCCCTCCGCCACCAGTATCAGATCGAGGACGAGATCGGCCGCGGCGGGATGGCCGTCGTCTATCGGGCCCGCGACCTCCGGCTCGAGCGGCTCGTCGCGATCAAGGTGCTCCCTCCGGAGCTGGCGCACGATCCCTCCCTCGGCACTCGCTTCACCCGCGAGGCCCAGACGTCCGCCCAGCTCTCGCACGCCCACATCGTCCCGATCTACGACGTCGGTGAGCGTGATGGCATCGCCTATTTCGTGATGGCGCTCGTCGGCGGCGGAAACGTCGCACAACTGATCGAGCACCAGCCGCGTCGCCCGGTCGACGAGGTCCGGCGTCTGCTCTGCGAAACCGCCGACGCACTCGCGTACGCGCACCTGCGCGGGGTCATCCATCGCGACGTGAAGCCGGACAACATCCTCCTCGACGCCGAGAGCGGTCGCGCAATGGTGACCGACTTCGGCATCGCGCGCGCGATCGAGGGGGGCACGCGACTCACCCGCACCGGAGCCGCCCTCGGCACGCCCACGTACATGTCGCCCGAGCAGGCCGTCGGTGAGCGCGACCTCGATGGGCGGAGCGATCTCTACTCGCTGGGCGTGCTCGGCTACCAGATGCTGACGGGGCGGCCGCCGTTCGCGGCGGGGAATTCGATGGCGCTGCTGCTCAAGCACGTCAGCGAGCGGCCCAAGCCGATCGCCGAGCTGCGCCCCGAGGCGCCGAAGGTGATGTGCGACGCGATCGAGCGCGCGCTGAAAAAGGCGCCCGAGGACCGGTGGCCCACCGCGGCGGCGTTCAGGGACGCCCTGCTCCAGGGGACCGAGGCGCTGTCGTGGCGGAGCGAGCGCGAGCCCGTGCGCTACACCTCCCCCGTCCCGCGCGGCAGGAAGGAGGCCTCGCCCGTGCCGCGGTCGCGCGTGAAGTCACACAACGGCTCGGGCGCGTCGCCGATTCTGGGGCCGTCGGGGCTCGTGCTCGAGCCGCCGCACCTCGCGTCGCTCACGCCAGAGCAGCGCGCGGACCTCCGGGTGTGGGCGGGCCGCGTGAATCTGCTCGACCGCGTGAAGATCTTCCGTCGCCAGGCGGCGCTCTCCGTGTTCGTGTGGCCACTTGGCGTGATGGGGTTCGTGGCCGGCGTCTTCGAGATGCCGCCCCTGGTGCTTTCGGCGGTCTTTCCCGTGTGGATGACGATCTCGATGGCGCGCCGCGGCCAATCGCTTCGCGAGTCTGGGCTGCGGCTGCGCCGCGTCCTGCTCTCGCGCCGCTCACGGTTCGTGCTGGCCGAGGCGCCGCTGCCCACCAGCCGGCAGCTGCGTAAGCTCGCGCCGCGTCCAGTTCTCGACAGCCCGCACGGCGCGGCGATCCGTCGCGCCGCGGAGGAGCGCGCGGCGATCCTCGACGTCGTGAAGAAGCTGTCGAAGAACGACCGCCAGCTCCTCCCCGACGTCGTGCCGACGGTAAACGCGCTGGTGGAGCGCGTGGCCAAGCTCGCCTCGACGCTTCACCGGCTCGAATCGGATTACGATCCGTCGGCCGTATCGACCATCGAGGCGCGCATCGCACAGTCCGAGCGCATCGAGAGCTCGACCGAGGAGTTGCGCGAGGTCGCGCTCCTGCGCCGGCAGCGCGTCTCGCTCGAGCACTTGGCGAAGCAGCGCGTCGCGCTCGCGCATCAGATCGAGCAGTCAGTGCTCGCGCTGGGGAACCTGCGGCTCGACCTGCTCAAGCTGCGCGCGTCCGGCATCGAGGCGGGACTCGCCGACGTGTCGAGCGCCACGCAGGAGGCGAGGGCGCTCTCGCGCGACATCGGTGTGGCGCTCGAGGCCGTGAGCGAGATGAAGGCGGTCTGACGACGGTCCAGCGAAGCTAGACCGGATTCGGAAAGGAAACGACCGTCCCGGTCTTGGGATCACCGCATGCGAGCTGGTATTGCGGACGCATGGCGGCGAGCCCGGTCGCCGTGTCGACGTATTGCGACACACCAATCGCGAGCGCGCGCAGGGTGAGATACGTCGAGGTCCCTCCCATGCGCCGGCGCACCGTGCACGCGATCGCGTTGCCGGGCGGACGCCAGGTGAGCGTGATCGCGTCGGCTCCCGACAACGCGGCGCGCAGGTTCGTCGGCTGCGTGGGTGACGCGACCGTCGAGACCGTGCCCTTCGCCTCGAACATGACCTCGTTGCTCATCGTCGCGGCCGTTGCGTTGCCCGCCGAGTCGAGCGCCTTCACGGCGTAGAGGACGCGAGTACTCGCGCCGGTGCCGACGTAATCCGAGTACTCCACCTGGCCCCCGGTCACGGGCGGCACGCGTGCGACGAGGGTGAGCGATCCGCCGTTCAGTGAACGCAGCACCTGGTACGCGGAGACGCCGGGCTGGTAGCCCCAGGTGACGAGCGCCGTCGTCGCCCCCGACACGACCGCAGTCACGCCAGGCGGCGCCTTGAGCGTCGGAGTCACCGCGGCGTCGGCTTGTGCGGCCACCGCGCTCGCCGTCCCGAGCGCGACGATCTTGTTCGACATGCCGCGCCCGCTGAGACCCGCGGGCGACACCGCGCTCACCGAATAGCTGTGCACTGCTCCAGCCTTGGCGTATCGGTCCACGAACGTCGTGCTCGTGGAGCAGAGGTCGCACCGCATTCGATACCCATCCGGCTCCACCGCTCGACCGATCGTGTATGCCGTCGCGCCGGGTACCGCGTTCCATGTCAGGGTGATCTCGCCGGCGGCGGAGGCGCGCGCAGTCACCGACGTCGGAGTGATCCTCGTCAACGAGCTGGGGACGATCGGCACGACTTCGTTGAATGCCGTGCGCGCCGGCAATCCCGTCTTCGCGTCGCGGCCCCACTGCAGCGAACACCGGTGCGGCGTGTCGGGCTCGTGTACGATGACCGTCGAGAGCAGTCGGATCGGCGCCGCGGCCGTGTCCTTGGCGATCGTGCTCGGCGCGCCCACGGTGGCCATCGCAACGTCTTTCTTTCCGTCGACCTGGCACCACACGGTATACGATGTGGCACCGGGTACGTGAGGCCATGCGAGTCGGATCGAGCGCACGTCCGACTGTGCGGCCCACATACTCGCTGCGAGCACCGCCGCGGGATCACTGGCCGATTGCGCGGCCGCGAGACGCACGTCGGCAGTGAGGCAGATCGCGACGAG
>DATEOG010000239.1:0-5775 GCA_035274345.1 Gemmatimonadaceae bacterium | reverse complement strand
GAACCCACGAGACCCGTGAGGGTCCGCCGGTTTTCAAGACCGGTGCTTTCAACCACTCAGCCACCTGCCCGGTGGAAGGCGCCATTGCGAGCGCCGACACCAGAAGAATCGCCCATCGAGCGAGCGCACGCCACGGGGCGGCTATATTCTCGGGCGTCCGGGCGCGGCGCGACCCCAACTCAAACCGACTTCGCACATCACGATGAGCGACACCTTCGTCCGCAGCGCGGACACGCCATGGCAGTCGACCAACGACGTCGGACTCCGCCGGCAGATCCTCGGCCACGGACCCGATCTCATGATGGTGCGCGTGGAGTTCGACCCCGGCGCGGTCGGCGCGCTGCACCACCATCCGCATCGGCAAGCGGCGTACGTCGTCTCCGGACGGTTCGTGGTCACGGTGGGCGATGAACGCGCCGAGCTCGGGCCCGGCGACTGCTTCTTCATCGCGGCGGACCGCGTGCACGGCGTCGTCGCTCCCGAGGGCGGAACGCTGATCGACGCGTTCACGCCGGCGCGACAGGACTTTCTCGACGGCGCGCCGCCGGCTTGATGGCGCGCCGCCTCGCGCTACGAGAGGCGGATCCGCTGCACGCCGCTCCAGAGGCTTCCGGGCAGTAGCTGCACCGGCGGAACGATCTGGGCCGACTCCACGGCCAGCATGGTGAGGTACTCGCCATCGGCGAGGCCCGTGGCGGTGCGCGCCTTCTCCTTTCCCGGATTCCAGACCACGACGTCGTTGAAGCCGGCGCGATCGATGAGGATCGCGCGCCCGCGCGACGCGTCGACGATGCGCAGACGGTCGGGGCGCGCCATGTAGATCCGATTGACCTCGCCGCGAACGGTGAGCGGCCGGCGGCGCTCGCGGCGAACGACGCCCTTCGCGGTGCGGTCCTGGTAGCTCGCGCCCTCGAGACCTTCGATACTGACCTTCCGCAGGTCCGCGACGCGCAGGTAGGTGTGCAGCGCGCAGTGGAATGGAAACGCCTCCGTCCCCGTGTTCTCGATCGTGATCGCGGTCGAGAGCGACTCGTCGAGCGTCACGCGCATCGTGGCGCGAAAGGCGTGGGGCCAGAGTGCGCGCGTCGCATCGGTGTCGCGCGTGCGGAGTAGGGCGAACACCGAGCCGCCGGGATCGCGGCCGACGTCGCCCACCTCCCATAGAGCGGTCTTGAGAAATCCGTGTCCCGGCAGCGGACCGAGCGCGGCGAACTGCGGGAAGATGACGGGAATGCCGCCGCGGATGGTCTGCTCCGGGGAGAAGCGGCTGTTCGCGCTGAGGAAGAGCATCTCGTCGCCGGAGGCGCGCTTCCACGACGTGACGTGCGCACCCTGAATCGCGATCTCGGCGCTCGAGCCGGAGGCGTGGCGAAGCGGGATCGTCTCCAGGTCGCCGATGCGTCCACGAACGGTCGTCGGAGGGGGTGGTCCCTTGACGGGCTCCGGCTCGGGCGCAACCGAGGGCGACTTCGTGCACGCGGCGAAGCCGGTGACCCCGACGGCCAGGCCGGCACCGGCGAGTCGCTTGATGAAGAGACGGCGATCGGAGTCGAAGTCGAGGTCGCTCATGCGCGGTGATTGCTGGAGCCGGAACATGGTCTCATGTTAGCCCGCCCGCGACGGTTCGCATGGGAAGTGCCGCCCGCGGTGACTCGGAACGGACTCTCCGGGTGAAGGACGCGGACGGCTGCCTCGAGGATCGCGCTCGGTTCTTGTCAGCCGCGAGATCAAATGATACTGTAGGCGAGCGATATTGAACATAATGCACGTTACTGCACAAACGTGCTACTACGAGGCCTTCTGCCGCTGGCAGCACGGTTCTCGCGCGTGTCATTGCGAGTTTGATTTCGCCACGCGCCCGCGCAAACGTCACTCGCACATTGCCGCATGGCCGCCACCGCTCAGATCACCATCGAGCTCGATCCCGCCACGGAACGCGATCACGAGCGCGACTATTCCGCGCTGGCCGAGCGACTGGAGCGAGCCGGCCAGGACGCCGATGAGCTGATTGCCGCCGTCCACCGCTTCGAGCTCGCGCTGCCGTCGTGGGCATTCGCCACCGGCGGAACGCGGTTCGGACGATTCCCCGGCGCCGGAGAACCGCGCACGTTGCGCGAGAAGATGGAGGACGCTGCCCTCGTCCATAAGCTCACGGCCGGTGCGCCGCGCCTCTCGCTGCACCTTCCCTGGGACGAGACGGCCGACCTGGGCGAGATCCTGACCGATGCCCGGCGACTCGGCATCGGCTTCGACGCGGTGAACTCGAACACCTTCCAGGACCAGCCGGGCCAGGAGCTGAGCTACAAGTTCGGCTCGTTCAGCAATCCGAGCGCGGCGGTGCGCCGCCAGGCGATCGAGCATCATCTGCGCGTGATCGAGACCGGGAAGCTCGTCGGCTCGAAGGCGATCTCGGTGTGGCTGGCCGACGGCTCGAACTATCCGGGACAGATGTCGCTCCGCGGCAGCTTCGATCGCGTGCGCGAATGCCTGCAGGAGGTCTACGCCGCCATGCCGGACGACTGGCGGCTGTTCACCGAGCACAAGCCGTACGAACCGGCGTTCTACGCCACGGTGGTGCAGGACTGGGGCTCGTCGCTGTTGCTCGCGCAAGCGCTCGGCGAGCGTGCGCAGTGCCTCGTCGACCTCGGGCATCACCTGCCGAACGCGAACATCGAGCTCGTCGTCGCCCGTCTGCTCGGCATCGGCAGGCTGGCCGGCTTCCACTTCAACGACTCGAAGTACGGCGACGACGATCTCACCGCGGGATCGATCAATCCGTACGGGCTCTTCCTGATCTTCCACGAGCTGGTGCTCGCGGAGCGCGAGCGGCTGCCTGGCTTCGATCCCGCGTACATGATCGACCAGAGCCACAACCTCAAGGATCCGATCGAGTCGCTGCTGCAGACGGTCGATCAGCTCCAGCAGGCGTACGCGAAGGCATGCCTGGTGAATCACGAGGAGCTCGCCGCGCACCAGACGTCGGGCGACGCGCTGATGGCCGAGCGCGTGCTCAAGCGCGCGTACGAGACGGACGTCCGCCCGCTCGTGGCGGAGGCGCGCCGGCGGCGGGGCGGTGCGCTGGATCCAATCCTCGCGTTCCGCGCCTCCGGCTATCGCGAGCGGAAGGCCGTCGAGCGTCCCGCGGCGGCTAATACCGTCGCACCGACGCACCTGTGATCGTCGAGGCGGGAAGCGGGCGATGAGCTCAGAGGCGGGCTACCTGGCGGTCGATCTCGGCGCATCGAGTGGACGCGTCGTGCTCGGCACGCTGGATGGCGACGCCATGCGGCTCGAGGAGATGCATCGCTTCCCCACGCCGCTCGTCGAGCGCAACCGGCATCTGTACTGGGACATCGAGTCGATGTGGGCGGAGATCCAGTTCGCGCTCGCCAAGTCGTTCGACACCGGTGTCGAGATCCGATCGATCTCGGTGGACTCGTGGGGAGTGGACTACGTGCCGCTCGACCTTCACGGCAACGCACTGCGGCGGCCCTACTCGTATCGTGACCCGCGCACGGCGGGGCGCATGGACACGGCGATCGCGCTGGCAGGTGGCGCGGATGCGCTGTACGACCGTACCGGGATCCAGTTCCTCGAGCTGAACACGCTGCCGCAGGTGATCGCCGACATCCGCGACGAGCCGGGCCTCGTGTGGGAGACGGCGACGCGCGTGCTCATCGCCGAATACTTCCTCTTCCGCCTCTCGGGCGTGAAGGTGGCCGAGGCGACGATGGCGAGCACCACGCAGCTCGTCGACGCGCGCACGGGCGCGTGGGCCCTCGATCTCATCAAGGCGATCGGCGACGACGCCCTTCGCTGGCCGAAGATCGTTCCGCCAGGGACGGTGCTCGGTCCTCTTCTCCCCGAGCTCATGCCGGCCGGCGTTCATTTCGCGCCGTCGGTGCTCGCGTGCTGCGCGCACGACACCGCGTCGGCCGTGGCCGCGGTGCCCGCGACGGGGGAGCGGCGGTGGGCGTTCATCAGCTCGGGGACCTGGTCGCTCGTCGGCATGGAGCTCGACGCGCCGGTTCTCGCCACTGCGGCGCGCGAGCACGGATTCACGAACGAGGCAGGACTCGATGGCACGGTGCGCTTCCTCAAGAACCGCGCAGGCATGTGGGTCCTCGAGGAGTGTCGCCGCGAGTGGGAAGAGCAGGGATCGCTCTTCTCACACGAGGCGGTCTTTCGTGCCGCCGCCGAAGCACCGTCGATCGGCGCTGTGATTGATCTGAATGTCCCGGAGTTTGCCGGCCGCGGAGACATGGTACGCAAGCTCGCGCACGCCTGTGCGGACCGCGGCGTGGATGCACCGACGACGCACGGTGGCTTCGTGCGCCTGATTCTCGAGTCGCTCGCGGCCAGCCACGCCGACGCGCTGGACGAGCTCGAGACCGTGACCGGAACTCACGTCGACGACGTGCACGTCGTGGGTGGCGGCGCGCGCAACGCGCTGCTGAACCAGCTCACCGCCGACCGTTCCGGCCGACGCGTCCTCGCAGGACCGGAGGAAGCCACGGTGCTCGGCAACCTGCTCGTGCAGGCGCGGGCGTTGGGCGATCTGCCCACAGGCGTCACGGTTCGCGACGCCGCCCGCCGCTCTTCGAAGATCACCGAATATCACTCACGGCACGATGCGCCCCACCGCAGCGCTGCTTCTCTCGCTCTCTGACACCCGATTCCGATGACGATGACCACGATGCCCACCTCGCCAGCCGCGAAAGCCGATAGCGCCCCGCGCGACGACTATCTGCGCAGCCGGTGGGACGATGCCTTGACCGCGAAGATGGATCCCGTCGAGCGACTGATCTATCGCTCGAACATCCTCGGCGCCGACGCGCGAATCACGAACACCGGGGGCGGCAACACGTCGGCGAAGATCGAGGTGAAGGATCCGCTGACCGGAGAGCGCACGCGCGTGCTGTGGGTGAAGGGCTCCGGTGGCGACCTGCGCACGGCGACAAAGGCGAACTTCGCGTCGCTGTACCTGAACCAGGTGCTGAACCTGCGCACGCTGTACGAGACGTACGACCAGCGCGGACCGAAGACGCCGGCCGAGGACGCGATGGTCGGCATGTATCCCTACACGACGTTCGACCGCAACCCGACCGCGTCGAGCATCGACACGCCGCTGCACGCGTACATCCCGTTCGCGCACGTCGACCACATGCATCCCGTGGCGGTGATCGCGCTCGCGACGGCGAAGGATGGTCCCGCGCTCACGCGCGAAGTGTACGGCGACGACGTGATCTGGACGAACTGGCAGCGCCCGGGCTTCGAGCTCGGACTGGAGCTCGAGCGCGTGTGCCGCGAGCACCCGAACGCGAAGGGCGCGATCCTCGGCCAGCACGGTCTGATCAACTGGGCGAACGACGACAAGGAGTGCTACCTGCTCACGCTCGACCTCATCCGGCGCGCGCAGGAGTTTCTGGATGCGCGTGCGGAGAAGGAGGACTTCGGTGGCGCGAAGGTGCAGTCGCTCCCCGAGTCGGAGCGGCGGCGCGTGCTGGTGGAGGTGCTGCCGTGGCTGCGCGGCAAGGTGAGCGCGGAGAAGCGGCAGATCGCGACGGTGGAGATGCGCGACGAAGTGCTGGAGTTCGTCAACTCGCATGACGCGCCGAGGCTCGCCGAGGTCGGGACGAGCTGCCCCGACCACTTCCTGCGCACGAAGATCAAGCCGCTCTATGCCGACTGGAACCCGGAGGGCGCGAACGTCGAGTCCCTGAAGAAGGTGCTCGAGGCGGGGCTCACGCAGTATCGCGCGGACTACGCCGAGTA
>DATEOG010000238.1:0-2126 GCA_035274345.1 Gemmatimonadaceae bacterium | reverse complement strand
CCGAGCCGGTCGGCGGGATCGAGGAACGCGCCGACCATCCGCTCGTGCGCCTTCGTGATCCAGCCCGGCGACGCCGCGGGGATCAGCTGGCTCGCGCCGAACAGCGCGTTCAGGAAAAGCGGGAGCAGCGTGAACGAGAAGACGTCGAGCGCCGCGGCGATCACGTTCGACGCGACCGTCCCGACCATCCGCCACGCGTGCGGGCGAAGGAACTGCAGGAGCCGACGATACACGGTCAGCGCTTCGGCGTGAGCAGTGACACGGGGAGGATGCACTCCTCCGGGGTCACCCCGCCGTGCAGAAACGAGCCGCGGTACCGGCTCTGGTACTCCCGCAGCTTCGTGGGATAGACGAAGAAGCTGTCCCCGCTCGCGAGCAGCGTGTTCGCGCCCAGCCCGCGCCGCGGCAGCTTGAGCGTCTCCTCGCGCTTGAACAGCAGCGCGAGCTCGGGGTTTTCGGCGCGCAGATCCTCGCCGAACTTGTAGCGGAGGTTCTGCGTCGCGTCGCGCTTGGCGAACACCGTGGCGGGGGTGTGGCAGTGGATCGACCCATGGTCGCTCGTCACCAGCACCTTCACCTTCCGGCGCGCGGCTTCCTGGAGCACCCGGAACAGCGCCGAGCGCTTGAACCACTGCAGCGTCAGCTGGCGCAGCGCGATCTCGTCGCGCGCCACCTCGTACAGGATCGCCGACTCCGAGCGTCCGTGCGTGAGCAGGTCGACGAAGTTGAACACGAACGCGCTGATCCCGTCCGGCGCGATCGCATTGGCCAGCCGACGCTCGAGCTCGTCCGCTTCGTACGATGAGGACACCTTGTCGTACTTCACCGGCAACTTGTGCCCGAGCTCCACGAGCTGCGCCTCGAGCAGCTCGCGCTCGTGCGCGTTGAGCGTCTCGTCCTCCTTCTCCCCCCACCAATCCGGGAAACGCGCCGCGATCTCATCGGGGAACAGCCCGCTGAACAGCGCGTTCCGCGCGTACGGCGTCGCCGTCGGCAGCACGCCGAAGTAGTGCGTCGTCTCGATGTCGAACAGCGGTGCGATCACCGGCTCGAGCGCCTTCCATTGATCGAGCCGCAGGCAGTCGATCACGATGAACACGACCGCGCGATCCTGCTTGATCACCGGCAGGAGGAACTCCTGCACGATGTCGATCGACAGGGGCGGTCGGTCCCCCTCGAGATCCTTCAGCCAGCCGGGATACGCCGTGGACATGAAGGTGGCGAAGTCGCGCCGCAGATCGGGGAACAGCCCCTGGAGCGAGTCGTGAAGACCCATCTCGTTGGCCGAGGTGAGGTCGAGGTCCCACTGCACGAGCTCGAGGTAGCGGTCGATCCAGCCCCGCCAATCGAGGTCGCGCAGCGACTCGTTCTGCATTGCGCGGAAGCGGTCCACGAACGAGCGGGCGATGGCCTGCTGGCGGATGCGCGGCCCCTCGAGCATGCGGGCCACGAGCGCGTAGACCTGCCGCGGCGACACCGGCTTCACGAGATAGCCGGCGATGTCGCTGCCGAGGGCCTCGGTGAGCGTGGAGTCCTCCTCGCTCTTGGTGACCATCACGACCTGGAGGTTCGGGTCGATATCGCGCAGCTCCGACAGCGACTCGAGGCCGCGCATCCCGGGCATCTGCTCGTCGAGAAGCACGAGGTCGAACGGACGGCGTCGCACGAGCTCGGCGGCGTCGTCGGCGTTCGTCGCGGTCTCGACCTCGAACCCTTTGTCACGCAAGAACATGCGATGGGGTTCGAGCAGCTCCGCCTCGTCGTCGACCCAGAGGACGGCCTTGGCCTGGTGCGGCATTGATCAAACCTAGCCGTGCGAGAAATGACGGGCAAACGGAAACGCAGTGGTGGGTCGCGAGTTATGGGTGGTGAGTGACGGCGAGCACACGACCGCGAACGCATTCACTCAGAACCCACCACTCAATACCCACTACTCAATACCCACTACTGGAATCCCGCCTAGCCCATCCCCGGTGGCTCGCGCAGATTCCGCCCGTGCCCGTCACTCTGCCGCCCTACGCGCTCTCCGCACCGGTGTTCCGCTTCCGGAACCTGGCCACACTCGCCGGACGCGCTCCCATCGGCGGCGCGCGGGAGGTCGCACTCGCCTGCTTCGTGGCGGCGCG
>DATEOG010000237.1:0-2261 GCA_035274345.1 Gemmatimonadaceae bacterium | reverse complement strand
AGAATCCTGTCCAGCGTGAAGCGTCGGGGGGAGGGCTCGGCGATTTTCTGAAGCGAGGCTTCGACCTACCAGACGTACCACGAGGCGGCGCACTGGGCGGTGCATTGGGCGGGCTCACCGAGTCCGTGAAGGGCTCCTTCGACGTATCGCGAGGGATGCCGGGTGCGGGATCCGCGCCGCCGCACACACTCGACTCCGTCGTGCGCCGGTTCGAGGCGCCGCGGCCGTCGTCGGCTCCCGCCGACGACGTCTGGACGGTGGACGTCGACGATCCGTCGGACCCCAACCTCTGGGCCTGGGCAGAAGCAGCAGCGGTGACGGCGTACTTCGACCCGATGCGTCTCGCGCCTGAGGGAACTCCTTCTGAGGCGGCGCGTGCGACGATCTGTCTCGAAAGCACGCCAGTCCGGCTCGCGGATGGCCACTCTGCGTGGATGCTGGGGCAGGAAGTGCGCGTGCGCTCTCTCGAACGGCTTGCGAACCGGGGTGCGTTGCAGGCGATGCGTGCCGCGAACGCCGGTGAGCCTGGCGAGCTTCTCGACGCGGTGCTCGGGGCGTTCATCGCCGGAACTCAGCCGACTCGCTCCGAGATGCAGGACGTCGATCGGCTGCGCGCTATGCTCCAGACGCGTCAGTGGCTGGATCGGACGAAGCTCGATCTTCCGCCGACGGCAGTGCTTCGCGCGGCACTCGAGCGTGCAACGCTCCTCTCGCCCTTCAGGCATCTCACGCGCGGCTTCTTCGCCGGCCGGGAGGTGGAGCTGAGCCGGTTGGCGAACTACGTTGACGGACCGGACGACGGGCCGGGTGGAGTGCCGACCCCACCCATCTTCGTCTACGCCGCGGGCGGAATGGGAAAGTCTGCGCTCCTCGCGCATTTCATCCTCGCCCACGCTGAGCGGGACACCACACGTCCCGAGCAGTGGCGCCCGTTCATCTATCTCGACTTCGACCGACCGGAGCTGGACGCACGCGACCAGGTCGGCGTGCTCGTCTCCATTGCTCGACAACTCGGGCCGCAAGTGCCGATCGTGGCTGAGCAGTGCGCGGCGTACATCCGGCGCTGGAGCAAGCGCCGAACGCGCGAGGAGCGCGCACACGCCGCATCGAGTCGGCAGTCGAAGCTGGCCGAATCGGTGCGGGCCGTGGATGTCCACGGCGCGACGACCGAGCTGGCCGGGTTGTTGAACACGGCGCACGATGCCGCGAAGTCGCCGCTCGTCCTCGTGCTGGATACGCTCGAAGAGGTGCAGTACGCGACGCCGGACGCCGTCCTTCCGCTCGTACAACTCGTCCTTCGCGTTCGAGCAGACGTGCCCGCGCTGCGCCCGGTGCTAGCCGGACGCATCCCGATCAGCACACCGCTGCCGCTGGACTCGATGGAACTCCCGCCACTGCCGACTGCCGCCGCCGAGTCGCTCCTTGGCAACCATCTGCCAACCGTCCTGGCGGCCAAGACGACGCTCGTGTCTCGGATGGTCCGCGTCGTCGGTGGCAATCCGTTGTCGTTGCGGCTCGCGGCGGAGGTGCTGACGCGCGAGGCAAACGCGGAGCTCGATGCGCTCGGTGAGGACGAGCTCTGGAAGCGCGTGGGCGATACGATTGTGCAGGGTCAGCTCTACGAGCGCATCGCGGGACACATCCACGCCGGACCGGTGCGCCAGCTCGCCATCCCGGGTCTCGTCCTGCGATACATCACGGCGGAACTCATCGAGAAGGTGCTGGCCGTCCCGTGCGGCGTGACGCTCGACGCAAAGGTCACGGGGTCGTCGTTGTTCACCGATCTGTCGAGAGAAGTTGCACTCGTGAGGCAGGAGGGCGCGACCGACCGGCTGGTGGTGCGTCCCGAGCTGCGACGTACGATCCTCGACAACTTCCGCCGCGACACGACGAGCGCGGAGACGCGTCGCAAGGTTCACGAAGAGGCGATCCGCTTCTATTTCGCGAGCGACGATCCTGCCAGCCGCGCCGAGGAGATCTACCATCGTCTCTGGCTCGGCCAGGATACGAAGGACATCGATAGGCGATGGGTCAACGGGATCGAAAGCGCACTGCGCAGTGCAGTGGACGAATTCGACGGCGAGGCGCACGCGTACCTCGCCAACCGCGTTGGAGGGATCGACGACGCGAAGCTCGCCGAGACGATGTCGCCGCCCGAATGGGAAGCGTATGCCGAGCGACGTGCGTCGGATCTGTTGCGACTGGGAATGCCGGGCGCAGCCCTGGAGATCCTGCACCTGCGCTCGGAGCGGCTGCCGACG
>DATEOG010000236.1:0-3085 GCA_035274345.1 Gemmatimonadaceae bacterium | reverse complement strand
GCAGCCGGGTCTCGCCGCCGACGCGGATGCTCGCGACCGAACGCTGCGCGAAGAACCGCGACCGAGGTAATGCCCGCGACCGAACGCCGCGCGAGAACACGTCTCAGACGAATCCCGGAGTGAGAACGCCGAGTACACGGGCACCACGCGCTCCGGTCGCCGTGGGCACGTTGCCCGGACGCGACTCGAGATGCAGTAGCGCGAGCAGCGCGAACGCCACGGCTTCCTTCGCCTCGGCATCGAAGAACTGCTCGTCGAACTTCCGCACCGCCAGCCCGTCCAGCTCGCGCGCGAGCATCGTCATCAACGTCGCGTTCTTCGACCCGCCCCCGGAAACGAGCACCTCGGTGACCGGCTCCGGAAGGAACCGTCGGTACGCATCCGCGATGCTCCGCGCCGTCAACGCCGTCGCCGTCGCCACCACGTCCGCGTCGCTCGCGTCGCGCTTCGCCTCACGGCAGCGCTCGATCAGGCGCGTCACGTACGCGTCGTCGAACAGCTCGCGGCCGGTGCTCTTCGGCGGCTCGGCGGCGAAGTACGGGTGTGCCAGCAGCTCGTCGATCACGGCCATGATCGGCGTGCCGCTCGCCGCGATCCGTCCGTCCTCGTCGAAGCGCTTCGACGGGTCGAGATGCCGTACCACCGCGTCGATCACGACGTTGCCCGGGCCCGTGTCGAAGGCGCGCACGCTCGCCAGCGTCCCGTCGGGAGGAACCACGGTCACGTTGCCGATGCCGCCGATGTTCTGCAGCGCGCGCCAGTCGTCGCCGGCGAACAGCAGCGCGTCGGCGATCGGCACGAGCGGCGCGCCCTGCCCGCCCGCCGCCACGTCGCGCACGCGGAAGTCGCTCACCACCGCGAGGCCCGTGCGCTCGGCGATCACGGCGGGCGCGTCGAGCTGCCAGGTGGAGTGGCCGGGCTCGTGCCACAGCGTCTGCCCGTGCGACCCGATTGCGCGGACCTCCGCGCGCGTCACTCCCGCTTCGGCGAGCACCTGCACCGCGGCGTCGGCGAGCCAGCCGCCGAAGTCCACCGCGAGACGGCAGTACTCGCGCGCCGTGGCGCCCTGCATCGCCGCCTTGAGCCGGTCGCGCTGCGCGGGCGCGTACTCGTGCACGTGGAACGCGAGCAGGTCGACGCGGAAGCGGCTCCCCTCGGGAGTGAACCGCGCGGCCGCCGCCGAGATCCCGTCGAGCGACGTGCCCGACATCAGCCCGACGGCCACGCCGCCCTCCTGCGTTGACGTCGCCATCAGACGACCGGTGGTGGAGCGCCGGGAACCACGCGCCGGATCACTCCGCCTGCTGCATCGAGTCGCCGCTCCGCCTCGTCGCTCGACACGCCGAGCGCGTGCATCACGATCGCGAGCTTCACGCGGCCTCCCGCAGCGGCGAGCAGCGTGCGCGCCGCGTCGCGATCGATGCCGCACACCTCGGCGACGATGCGCTGGCTCCGGTCGGTGAGCTTGTCGTTCGTCGCCCGCAGGTCGACCATCAGGTTTCCGAACGTCTTGCCCAGCCGGATCATCGCGCCAGTCGTGATCATGTTGAGGATCAGCTTCGTCGCGGTGCCGGCCTTGAGCCGCGTGCTGCCCGTGACGACCTCCGGCCCCGTGATGGCGACGATGGCGATGTCGGCCGCGGCGAGCGTGCTGGCCGGCGGCGGCGAGCACGCGACGATCGCCGTGCGCGCGCCGAGCGACTTCGCGTGCTCGAGCGCGACGCGCACGTATGGCGTCGTTCCCGATGCCGCGATGCCGACGACGAAGTCGCCCGCACGGACGCCGCGCGCCTCGAGGTCCTCGCGCGCCGCCTCGAGTCTGTCCTCCGCCCCCTCCTGCGAGGTCGTCAGCGCGGCCGGCCCCCCGGCGATGATGCCCTGCACCATCTCGGGAGGGGTGCCGAAGGTGGGCGGGCATTCGGACGCGTCGAGCACGCCGAGCCGGCCCGACGTCCCCGCGCCGACGTAGAACAGCCGCCCGCCGGCACGAAAGACGGCCTCGGCGGTGGCAATCGCCTCGGCGATCTGCTCGCGCTGCGTCGCCACGGCGGCGGGGACTTTTTCGTCCTCCGCACGCATGATGTCCACGATCCCCAGAGGGTCCGCCAGGTCGATCTGCTGCGTGCGCGGGTTGCGCTGTTCGGTGACGCGCGGATCGACGACTCGGGAGGTCAACGGCGTGGGGCGAGAGAAACCAGGAACGACCTGCCCGGGTATTCGCTATCGACCCCCGGGTGCGTGGGCTAACTTACCGGCCGCCGTTCGACGCTGGCAAGCCATTCGGAGCTGACGTGCGACGACTCACACTCGCGCTGTTGACGACCCTCGTGGTGATGCCCCTCGGCGGCGCTCATGCGCAGATCATCCGAGGAGGCCGCTTCGGGCTGCGCGATCCGCAGTACTGGGTGTCGGGAACCGTCGGCTGGCAGCAGGGCTGGACCGTGTTCGACGGCGTCACCAGCTCGCGCTGGGAGGTCGGCGATACGCAGGCCTACGGCGGGTCGATCGAGCGGATGGTCGCGAACAGCGTGACGGTCGGCGTGCGCGCGAACACGGCAGCGCCCACCGTGCGCTACCTGTCCGCGAGCTCCCCGGACCTGCGCGTGGCGGACACGCGCGTGACGCAGGCGCTCGGCATCGTGCACGTGTCGGCGGGACGCGACTTTCGCTCGGTGTTCGAGCTCGGGCTCGGCGCGACGTTCTACTCCCCCTTCCGCGAGCGCGACACCGACTCGCCCCTCGGACCCGCGAAGACCGACACCGATTTCACCTTCAACTTCGTGTACGGTCTGGGCTACTCCTTCTCGCGCAACTTCCACGTCGACGTCGTGCAGGACCTCGGCACGTCGCTGCATCAGAAGACGGGGCTCACCGAGGGGGAGGATACGAGCGCGAGCATCAGGGGCACGCGACTGGTCGCGCGCTACGGTTTCGGCAGCTGACGCGCGGACCGTCTCACACGGTATCGGCCAAGAAATGAAGTTGGGTCGCATCGCTCTGCTCACGCTTCTCGCCAGCACGACGGCGCGCGGCGCCGAGGCGCAGGTGTCGCCGCGCGGCGCCACCGACGCTGGCTCGTCACAGC
>DATEOG010000235.1:0-25253 GCA_035274345.1 Gemmatimonadaceae bacterium | reverse complement strand
GAGGGATCTGAACGGCGCGTCAGCTTGCGGCGGCGAAGCGCACGTTTCGCGACTTCGCCTCCGGATCCGTGAACGCGAGCAGGCGCTCGCCCTCCTCGGCGAGCGCAGCGCGGTCCTTCTTTGCAATCCGTTTCAGCGGATCGATCGCGAGCGTCACGCCCGCGCGCGCACGCACGATGCTCCACGTCGCGGCCACGCGCCCGTCGACGAGCGCGCTGGCGAGCAGCCCACTTCTCGTCCACACGACCTTGCGCTCCGCGTCGGTCATCACGCGCGAGCGGTCGTCGTAGGAGAGGAGGAGGTTGTCGTACTCCGGCAGAAACCGCGGTGGAGCCGGCGTATCGAGATCGGGGAGTGGGGCGCCGGGGAGATCGAACAGCTCACGTCCCTGCTCGTCGCGGAACGTGCGGAGCTGCGGGCGCAGCTTGTCGACCGCCGTGCGCAGCCCGGTGAGCCCGGACCACACCTGAACGTCCTTCACCGTAGCCGGCCCGAACGCGCCGAGGTAGCGCATGATCATCTTCTCGGGCGACCGGTCGTCGGAGAGCGGACGCTCGAGCCACGATTCGGCCAGCACCGCGGGCACGGCGCCTCCACGTCCCCACGTTCCGCGCGGCGGCACGTGCACGAGTGGAAGCATCAGCTGGATCGAATAACCGAGTGCCAGGCGATCGTGCTTCGGCCACCGCTCGCCGAGCAGCTCCTGGAGCTCGGTGATGGTGCGCGGTTGCTCGGCGAGCAGTGTGCGCCCCGCTGCGAGCAGCGTTTCCTGGTCGATCCCCGCCGTTCCCTTGCCGTGGGTGTATCGGCAGGCGCGGTCGATCATCGGCTGCAGCACGGGACGGAGCTGCAGGTAGTCGCGCGCCGTGACGAGGTGCTGCGTGGCCCGCAGCATCGTCGACCGCACGACGCGCCGCTTCTCGATCAGGCGCGTGAGCTGCGCCTTCTGGAACCCCTCGAGCCGCGTCCACAATCCGACGTAGGGCGGGTTGGGAAGTTGCGCCTGAAGCGCGACCAGCCGCTCGATCGCCTCCAGCACGGGCAGCTTGGCGCGCCGCAGCAGCATCTGGCGCTCGAGCGTGGCACGGTTGAGTGCACGGGTGGTGAGGACGTCGCTGCGCTTGGCTCTTGGCATCGATCGGTGGTCGAGGACAGTGGACGCTACTCGATCGGCGACGACTGTCAACGCGGCCCGATCATCGTGCGACTCGTTCCGCGAGCCTCAGCGCGTCGTAGGGCGCATGTACCTTGATGTCGTTGTCGAAGTACACGTACACATCCCGCCCTGACGCTCGCCAGCCATCGATCTTCCGCGCCCAGACGGCGAGCTCCTCGTCCGTATATCCGCTCGCATACAGCTCCCGTGATCCGTGCAGGCGCACGTATACGAAATCCGCCGTCACCTCCTCGGCGTACGGAAACTTCCCCGCCGTGTCGGCGACGACGAACCCACAATGGTGTTCGCGCAGGATCGCGAAGAACTCCTCGTGGAAGTAGCTCGGGTGCCGCACCTCGAACGCGTGACGGTACGACACGTCCGCCACTGCATCCACGAGCGCGCCGCGCCGCAGCCGCTCGTCGTGCTGCAGGGCCACCGCCTCCGCATCGCGCGACGTGCGCGGGAGCTGGCGCATGAAGCCGTCCATGCGCTCGGCGTCGAAGCGATAAGTGCCTGGAAGCTGCCAGAGAAACGGCCCCGTCTTCGGCCCCAGCGCGAGGATGCCGCTCGCGAAAAAGTTGCCGAGCGACCGCTCGGCGTTCCTGAGCTTCAGGTTGTGCGTGATGAACCGCCCGCCCTTCACCGCGAGCACGAAGTCCCGCTCGGGCGTCTCGGCCACCCAGCGCGCGAACACGCCGGGCGACTTGAGGCTGTAGAAGGTGCCGTTGAGCTCGATGCTGTTGAACCGCGCACTCGCGTACTCGAGCCACCGCCGCGGGGACAGCTCGTCGGGGTAGAACACGCCGCGCCACGGCTTGTAGTCGTAGCCGCTGATGCCGATGTAGGCACGGCCGAGAGGTGCAGGAGCCATTCGTGATCCAACGCTGGTCCGTCGAGACGCGTTTCGCAGGGAGTAGACGTTCCCAGCACGCCCCGCGCGCTCCAACGCATGGAGCTCGCCATGCTGCGCCCGCTCTCACTTTGCCCCCATGCCGCGCGCACCGTTCGTCAGCCTGCTCCTCGCCTGCAGCGCCGCGTCCAGCCTCATCGCACAAGGGACCGCGCCGGCCGCGCCGATCGTGGTCGTGGACGCGTCCCGCTTCGTCGGCGAGATCGCGAAGGGGCACGTCATCACCGACGCCGCGGCGCTGCGCGTGCCCTGGGTATTCGACAACACCGCGCTCCAGATGCGCACGAACCACAACTACGTGGTGAGCGCCGACGTGCCGGTCGCCGGGCACTACCTTGTATACGCTCGCACTCACGGCGACTCGACCAGCGGATTCCACATCGCCCTCGGCGACCGGGTCGTGAGCGGGCGAGTGGCCAACGCTCCGATGCGCCTGGAGCGCGTCGGCGAGATCGATCTGCCGCGCGGCCCGGTGGACGTCCGCCTCATGCGCATCACGGGGCGTCCGGTGCTCGACGTCATCGCGCTCTCGACGCGCGCCGACCTTCGCGAGGACGACCTGCGCCCGCTCCAGCTCGTCCCCGAGGTGAAGCTGCTCCGCGAATATCCCATTCCGCGCTCCACGATGGTGAAGTTCGGCGACGTCGACGGCGACGGCCGCACCGACTTCGTCGTGTTCTCGGCCGGATACTCCGCCCGCGCGTTCGGCTTCGACGGGACCGTGCGCTGGTCGTGGGAGGCGCCGGCAGAGGGAGAGCGTCTGCGAGCCGAGTTCGAGGCGCCGGGCGCAGTGTGGGACCTCGATCGCGACGGGAAAGCCGAGGTGATCCACTGGCGCGAGATCGACGGGAAGGAATGGCTCGTCGCGGCCAACGGAATGACCGGCGAAGTGATGCACCGGGCGCCGTGGCCGACGCGCGCGAAGCCGCACGTCTACAACAACTTTCGCATCGCCATCGGCCGGCTGTCGCCGGGATATCCGAGCGACGTCGTGCTGTTGAGCGACAGCGGCGACTCGATCGTCGTCGCCGCGTACGACTCGCATCTGCGTCCGCGCTGGAGCCACACGGAGCTGAAGCGCAAGGACCACCTCGGGCACTACGTCTACCCCGTGGATCTCGACCGCGACGGCGTGGACGAAGTGGTCGTCGGCTCGCTCGTGCTCGATGCGGCGGGGAAGCAGCGCTGGAACCGGTTCGATTTCTTCTTCGACAACCACGACCACGCCGACAGCTACCGCTTCCCGGACCTCACCGGCGACGGCCGTCCCGAGATCGTCTCCACGCAGAGCGAGGACGGGGTGTTCGTGTTCGACGCCGCGAGCGGGCGCGTGCTCCGCCAGCACGCTGCCGAGCATGCGCAGCAGATCGCCGTCGGCAGCTTCCTCGCGGGTGCTCGCGGCCCGCAGATCGTCGTCGGCGCCCGAACCTACGGCAACGCGCAGGCGGGGGAGCCGGGCCTCTCGGCTCAGGTCTGGTGGTTCGACCCGACGCTGAAGCTTCTCTCGAAGTGGCCCGCTCTCCCGCTCAACGGCAACCCCGTGTTCGTCCAGGGCGACTGGCGCGGCGACGGCCGCGAGGAGCTGTTCTGGTACAAGTTCCACATGCAGCGCGACGGCACGGGCGAGCTGTGGTTCCCCGACGGCGTGTTCCACATGTTCGACTTCATGGGCGACCGCGCCGACGAGGTGATCACGCTCGCGCCGGGCGTCATGCGCGTGTGGGGCCATCGCGGCGCGAACGCGAGCGGCGCGAGGGTGCGACGATCAGCGGAGTATCTACGGGACGTGATGGTGAATCACACTCACTACTGAAATGGGTTGTGGGTAGTGGGTGGTGGGTTGTGGGTGACTGCGAACGCCGTCACCCATCACCCACTACTCACCACTCAAGCCAGCCGTACGGTTCTCCCCGTCCGCGCCGATTCATACAACGCCATCATCGTGCGCACGTCGCGCAGTCCCATCTCGCCGGGGACGCTCGTCGGACGGTTGTCGATGATGCAGTCGGCGAAGTCGTCCATCTCCGTCGCGAACTGGTCGACCTCGGGGGCTTCCAGCGTCTTGCGGTCGCTGCGCCAGCCCTTGATGCCGTCGTAGTTGAAGGCAGGGGTGAGCCCGAAGGTGCCGCGATCGGCGTACGCCGTCGTGCGGTTGAAGCCGTTCACCTTGTACGTCGTCGTGCACGACGCGGAGATGCCGTTCGCGAACTTGAGCTCGTACGTCATCGACTCCTCGACGTCCTTGAACTTCACCGGATCCGTCTTCGTCGTCATGGCGTTGACGGCGGTGGGATACTGGCCGGCGATCATTTCGGCCGACTGGATGGAGTAGATGCCGACGTCCATCAGCGGCCCGCCCCCGGCGAGCGCGTAGTTGAGGCGCCACTGGGTCGGATCTCCGATCGAGAACCCGAAGCTCGACTCGATCAGACGCACCTCGCCGAGCTCCTTCTCCTTGGCGACGCGCAGCATCTCGAGGTGGTGCGGCTCGAAGCGGCAGCGATAGCCGATCGCGAGCTGGCGGTTCGCCTGCTTCACCGCGGCGATCATCGCCTGACAGCGCGCCGTCGACACCTCCATCGGCTTCTCGCACAGCACGTGCTTGCCCGCCTTCGCCGCCTTGATCGTGTCGCGGGCGTGGAGCGAATTCGGCGTCACGATGTAGACGACGTCGATGTCCGGATTGTCCGCCATCCGGCTCATCGTCTCGTAGTTGTAGATGCTCTTGTCCGGGATGCCGTACTGCGCCTTCCACTTCGCGGCCTTCGCCGGCGTGCCGGTGACGATGCCGGCGAGGCGGCAATGTTTGGTCTTCTGCAGCGCCGGCGCGATCTGGTTGGTACTCAGGCTGCCGAGCCCGACGAGGGCGAATCCCAGCTTCCGCTCCTGCCGGCTGGTGGTGGGCGTGGCGCGATGCGCGAGGGAGGGAATGGAGCCGAGAGGCCGAACGAGGGGCACGCCGGCGGCGGCGAGCGCCGACATGCGCACGAAGTCGCGGCGGGAAGTCGAAGCCATACGATTCATCCAATGAGTTGATGGTCGGCGGGCAAGATCGGGCGGTGGTTCGTCGTCGGCAAGGGACGGCAGGTCTCGAGCGGCGCCTTCGTACCAACTTCGGCTCAGCTTGACTCGCGCTCCGCGCCGACCAAGCGTGGTGGGCTCGCTGTGGCGGCCATGCTTCCTTCCCTGGAGGACCGTCGATGACTCACCCCTCTCGATCCATCACGTCGAACTCTCCCATCGAGCTCACTCTTCCTCCGGCGGGATCGTTCGCGGTCGACGAGTCGTTGCTCGAGCGCGCGCGCGCGCTCGGACCGATGATTCGCGAGCATGCCGACACCACCGAGCGCGATCGTCGGCTCGCGCGACCAGTCATCGACGCCATGCGTGACGCGGGACTCTTCCGGATGTTCACTCCGCGTGCGCTCGGAGGGCTCGAGGCCGATCCTGTCACCGTCGCACGCGTCGTCGAGGAGGTCTCGGGATTCGACAGCGCGGCCGGCTGGGCGCTGCAGGCGGGCAGCAGCGGCTCCTGGTGGACGTCGAACCTTCCCGCGGAAGGCGTCGCCGAGCTGTTCGCGGATGGGCCGGATCTGCTCATGTCTGCGTCGTTCGCCCCGCCGCACCGAGCCGAAGAGGTACCGGGCGGCTACCTCTTCAGCGGCCGCGGCCCCCTCGCCAGCACGATCCACGACTCGCCCTGGGTGATGATGACCGCGATGGTCTTCGACGGCGAGCAGCCGCGCATGACGCCGTTCGGTCCGGAGATCGTCGGGCTCATCATGCGCACGAGCGACGTGGAGATCGTGGATACCTGGCACTCGCTCGGCATGCGCGGGACCGACAGCAACGACGTCGCTGCGAGCGGCGTCTTCATCCCCACCGCGCGAAGCTTCCACGTGATGCCGGAGTTCGAGCGGGGATCGCAGTTTCGGGGTCCGCTCTATCAGGTGTCCGCGCTCGTCCCGACGTTCGCCATCATCGCTCCTGTGGCGCTGGCGATTGCCCGCGGCGCGCTCACGGAGCTACGGGAGCTCGCTGGCCGCAAGACGCCCCTCGGCGCGAGGAAGACCCTGAAGGACCGTACCGCGGCGCAGGCGGCGCTCGCGGAGGGGGAGGCAGTCCTCCGCGCGGCGCGGCTCTTCTTCTACGACGAGCTCGCCGCCGCGTGGCAGCGCGCCGCCACCGGGCAGCGGGCAACGCTGCAGCAGAAGGCCGACATGATGCTCGCCAGTACCCACGCCGTGCAATCCACGGCCAAGGTCGCGGACCTGGTGCACCGCATGGCCGGCACGAGCGGGATCTACGCGCGGAACCGACTGGAGCGCCACTTCCGCGATGCGCAGACCGTGCGCCAGCACGGTTTCCTGTGCGAGAGCCGGCTGGAAACGGTAGGACAGGTGTATCTCGGCGTGGAACCGGAGTTCGGCTTCGTGGTGTTCTAAGCGACGCAAGGCAGCCATAGCGCGTCTGCGACTGACGGAGGTTTGCCCGCCCACGCACCTGCCGCGCGTCTGCCGGTGGGGATACCTTCGGCCACCGTCCTCCAAAGCCACGCCATGCACAGACGCACCTTCCTTCACACGCTCGGCGCCGCGATCGCCACTCCTTCGATCGCATGCGCGATGTCGAGCCCCGGCGCGCCTGGCGACCGCCGCCTGACGCGCATCGGCGTTCAGCTGTACACGTTGCGCGATGCGGCGCGGGCCAATCTCGACCGCACGCTTGGAGACATCGCCGCCGCGGGCTATACCGACGTAGAGCTGCTCTCGTCGATGCGCAACTTCGAGCACTCGCCTCGCGAGGTGCGCGGGATGCTCGACCGGCATAAACTTCGCGCGCCGTCGACGCATATCGGCGTCGAGACGCTCGCGAACGTCGACGGCGCCGTGGAGGAAGCACGGGTCCTCGGCCACGAGTACCTCATCCTCGCCGACATCCCCGCCTCGGCACGCCGCACGCTCGAGACCTTCGGCGCGTACGCCGACCAGCTCAATCGCGCGGGAGAGGCCGCGCGCAAGCACGATCTCTGGATCGCCTGGCACGACGAGGCCGACGACTTCAAGAGCTTCGGCGGCCAGCAGGGCTATGACGCGCTGGTCGCACGACTCGACCCGAGCCTCGTGCGCTTGCAGCTCGACACCGGCAACGCGATGGTCGGCGGCCGCGATCCGATGGACCTCATGAACCGCTACGGCGACCGCTACTACTCCTTCCACATCAAGGACGCGGCCGCGCTGAAGGCCGAGCACGACACGGAGCTCGGCAAGGGCATCGTGAATCTCCGCGGCATCCTCGCGAAGGTGAAGAAGCTCGAGGACAAGCACTTCTTCGTAGAGCAGGAGACCTATCCCGATACGCCGCTCGCGAGCGTGAAGCGCGACTACGCCTACATCTCCGCGCTGAGGTTCTGACTCGGCGCGGGGCGCGTCACCACACGAGATTCATCAGCAGGGCCACGGCGAGCCCCACCAGGCCGACGATCAGCTCCATCATGCTCCACGTCAGCAGCGTTTCGCGGATCGTCGCGTTGAAGTACTCCTTGAACATCCAGAAGCCGCTGTCGTTGAAGTGCGAGAACATGAGACTGCCGGCCCCGGTCGCGAGCACCATCAGCTCGGGCCGCACGGCGCTCTCCCCGACCATTGGCGCCAGTACGCCAGCGGCCGTCATCCCCGCCACGGTCGCCGAGCCGATCGACGCGCGCAGGAGCGCGGCGACTCCGAACGCGAGCACGATCGGGTTGATGTGGATCTGCGCCGCCTGGCGCGTGATGTAGTCCGACACGCCGCCGTCGCGCAGCACCTGCGAGAAGGCACCTCCCGCGGCGATGATGAGCAGGATCCCCGCGATGCTCGCGACGCCGCCCTGCACGCTCCGCATCAGCGAGTCCATCGTGCGGCCGCGACGCACGCCGAGCACGTACACGGCGACGAGCACGGCGATCATCAGCGCGATGTTCGGATTGCCGAAGAACTTGAGTCCCGTGACGATCAGCTGGAGCCCACGCTGCGGCACGGCCGCCGCGAGCTGTGCGCCGTACTCCGGCTTCGCCGGATCGATCCCCGCGGTGCCGAGGCTGATGTCGACGATCGCGTTGGTGAGCATGAGGATCACCGGCACGAGCGCGGTCACGAGGCTGATACCGAAGCCGGGCAGCGCGTCGCGCTCCAGCGCCACGCCGCGTACCAATCCCTCGGGCGGGGTCAGGTCGCGAATGCGCAGTACGCGACTGAACACGATGCCGCCGAGCAGCGCGGCGGGGATCGCCGCGATGAGCCCGACGAGCAGCGTCTGGTTGACGTCCGCGTGGTACAGCAGGGTGAGGAAGGTCGGCGCCGGGTGCGGCGGCGTGAAGCCGTGCGTCACCGAGAGCGCGGACGCGAGTGGCAGCCCGATGTAGACCAGCGGCAGCCCGGTCGTCAGCGCTACGGTGTACACCAGCGGGATCAGCACGAGGAACCCAGCGTTGTAATGCATCGCGATGCCGACGAGCAGACCGGTGATGGCCATCGCGAACTGGATGTGCTTGCGTCCCGTGATGTCGATGAACCGCGTCGCGATGGCCTGCGCCGCGCCGCTCTCGTCCAGCAGCCGCCCGAGCATCGCCCCGAACACGAGCATCAGCGCCACCCCTCCCATCGTGTTGCCGATCCCCTTGAGGATCGACTGCAGCGCGCCGAGCAGGTCCATCCCGTTGAGCAGCGCGACGACGAACGACGTGAGGATGAGTGCGAAGAACGCATCGAGCTTCACGACGAGCATGAGCACGAGCATCAACGCGACGCCGACGACGACCCAGAGGAGAGGCATTTCTTGGTGAGTTGGTGAGTTGGATGGCGAGTTGGTTGGTCGGTTGCCTGGTGAGTCGACCGCGAATGGCCACGAACCAGCCCGGAGACCTCTCGCCGCATTCTCCACGCTGGTCGTGGGCGGAGCGATTCGGTGCACTGGTTCACCGACCAACTCACCAGCTATTCCAACCAACCAACTCACCAGTGGGCCCGGCAATCTGTCCGCTCTGTACGAATCCGCCAGGGCCCCCTAGCTTCGATCGTTTCGCAGCACGACTGGACCGCAGCTTTTTATTTGGAGAATCCTCATGACTCTCGCTCGTCGCTCCGGCATCGCGTTGGCCGTCGCCGGATCGGTGCTCACGCTCGCCGCTGCCGCGCCACGCGTCTTCTCGCCGGGCTACACGTATCGGATGCGCATCTCCGGCCAGACCACCGAGGCGAATGGCAAGACCAAGGACTACGTCGTCATGTCCGGACGCGCGATGGTGACGTCCAAGGCGGGACGCCTCGACATCGACGAGGCTTCGAAGGAGCGCGGAGCGATGGCCGACAAGGGCGGCTACATCCTCTACGATCCCACGTCGATGATGATCGTGTCCCCCAAGGACAAGCAGATCCTCAAGTTCACCTTCGAGGATCTCGAGCAGAGCATGTCCGCGCTCGCCGCCAACGTGCCGGGAATGCGCATCGCCGTCACCGACGTCGCCGTCAACTTCGAGAAGCTCGGACCGGGCGAGCCGCTGCTCGGCATGTCGACGACGAAGTTCCGCGTCACGCAGGACTACAAGCTCGCGATGAAGGTCGCGATCATGAACCGCAACAGCTCGGAGCACATCGTCCAGGAATACTGGATGGCCGATCAGAAGAGCGGCTTCGCGAATCCGTTCGCACGCATGGGTGGCATGCGTCCCGGCGGCGGCGGTGCCTTCGCCGAGCTGATGTCGAAGACCGCGGAGGCCACCGCCAAGATGGGCAACGGCATTCCCGTCAGGACGGTCACCACCACGACGTCGACGAACGACAAGGGCGAGAAGGCGACGAACGTCGCGACGATGGAAGTGACGGAGCTGAAGGCGGGCAACGTGGACGACGCCCTGCTCGTGGCACCGTCGGACTATCAGGTGACGGACATTGGTGCGCAGACCAAGGCGATGGCCGCGCAGGCCGAGCAGAACAGGGCGGCGCGGGCCGCTCAGGCGGGACAACCGGCCAGCGCAGCGCCGGTCGACAGCGGCCCGTCGATCAAGGAGGCGGCCAAGCAGTCGGCGGAGCAGGCCGCGAAGGACGCAGCCGCCCAGAAGGTGAAGAAGGGACTCGGGGGGCTGTTCCGCAAACCCTGATCGCGGGGATCCGGGGGTCTGACTCCTAAAACATGATCAAGGGGTCAGACCCCTTGAAAACGACTACAGCAAACAGATTGACGCGGAGGACCGCGGAGGGGCACTGCGAGACACCGCGGAGCACTCTCTCCAGGTCGAGATGCTCGAGGCGGCGCACCGCTCCTCTCCATCCACATCCCCAAAAGAAGGGACTTTGGGGTCGGCATTCAGCCGGTCGTAGCGCCACGGCGTTGCTCGGTCCTCCGCGCGCTTGCCGTGTAATCTCCGCGATCTCCGCGTCAATCGGTTGCAGTTCAAGGGAGTTCAAGGGGTCAGACCCCTTGATCCTGATCAGTCAGGAGTCTGACCCTCGATCAGTCGGACTGCGGACTGCGGACTGCGGACCGCGGACCGCCCCCCGCCCTACGCCACCTGCACCATCGCCTGCTTGCGCAGTCCAGCGTACAGCAGCGCCAGCCCGACCAGCACCACGCCCACAGCGGCCGTCGCCGCCTGCGCCGCACCGGCGAGCTTCGCCGCTGCCACTGCCGTCTCCCAGTTAGCCCAGATCAGGCCGACGAGCGCGAGACCGAGTACGATCAGCCCTACCCCCGCCATCACCAGCGGGCGCGACACCTTGTTCGTGTCGATGACGGCGTCGACGTTGGCCATCTTGAAGTCGCGGCCGAGCACGAGCCAGAAGATGAGAAGGCTGAGCGGATGCATCAGGCCGGCCCAGACGAACACCACGCTCTGGTTCCCGACCCACTGGATCGAGAGCGCCGCGAGCAGCGTGAGAAACATCCCGCCCAGACCGCCCGTCGTCGCGCCGAGTCCGACCACCGAGCCGGTGACCTTGGACGGGAACAGATCCGTCGCCGAGGTGAAGAGGTTGGCCGACCACGCCTGGTGCGCCGCCGTGACCACGCCGAGCAGGACGAGGCAGAGGGTGAAGTTGTCGGTGTAGTACGCCAGGATGGCGAACGGCGCGCACACCGCGGCGATCCCCATCGCCGCATACCGCGCCGTCGCGATGCGCCAGCCGCTCTTGATGAGGTGACCCGACAGCCATCCGCCCGCGATCGAGCCGAAGCTCGCCGCGGTGTAGATCGCGGTCAGCAGGTACGCGCTGCCGAGGATGTTCTGCCCGCGCTCCTTCGCCAGGTACGACGGCAGCCAGTACAGGTAGAACCACCACACGGGATCGGTCAGCAGCTTGGCCAGCAGGAAGGGCCAGATCTGCTTGAAGCGCAGCAGCGTGGTCCAGTGCAGCTTGAGCTTCTCCTCGTTCTGCGTCTGATCCGACTTGATGTGCGCCAGCTCTTCCGGCGAGAGGTTCGGATGATTCTCGGGTGAGTGGAAGCCGATCTGCCAGAAGATCAACCAGGCGAAGCCGATGGCTCCGATGACGATGAACGCCATCTGCCAGCCGAACGACGTCGCCATCAGCACCGTGATGAACGAGATCATCACGCCGACGTTCGTCCCCGAGTTGAACAGCCCCGTCGCCAGTGCGCGTTCGCGCTGCGGGAACCACTGACCGATCGCCTTGATCGATGCCGGGAAGTTCCCCGCTTCGAAGGCGCCGAGGAGGAACCGCGCGGCGGCGAATCCCATCGTGCCGCGTGCGAGCGCGGTGAGCATCGACATCGTCGACCAGCCGATGAGCGCCATCGCGAGCCCGAACTTGACTCCCTTCGCATCCATCAGACGGCCGGCGAGCGACGGGAAGGCTGCGTACGCCGCCGTGAAGGCGAACTGAATCCACCCGTAGTCCGCCTCGCTCCAGTTCATCTCGCGCTCGAGCATCGTCTTGAGGACGCTCAGCGACTGCCGGTCCACGTAGTTGATCGTGGTGGCGAAGAAGAGGAGCCCGCAGATCCACCAACGCAGACCGGGGATGTAGCGCCGTGCAGGAGTCGGTGAAGTCACGGAAGCGCGTTCGGATGCCATGAGGATTTTGTTCGCTTAAAAAGCGTGCGCGGAAAGGAAGAGACTGCCCCGATCATGGTCAAGCTCGAATGTGGGCCCGCGCGCTCGCATTGCGATAGGCCTCGACGGCCGCTCATCTTGGGTCACCGCGCGCCTGCGCGGCCAGGGTGCTCGTTCATCGTCAGCCACTCGCGTTCCATGCGCACTCATCGCCTCCAGACGTCCGCTCGTACGCTCGCCGCCGGCGTCGCCCTGCTCGCGACCGCCGCCTGTTCCTCGAGCTCCTCGCGCAACATCGACAGCGTCGTCCCCGCCGCCTCGGCAGCCGTGGCCCCGAACGCCGCATGCGCGCTGCCCGCCGCGCCGGCCGGCAGCCGGGTACTCGTCTTCTCGCGCACCAAGGGATTCCGCCACGCCTCCATTCCCGACGGAGTCGCCGCCGTGCAAGCGCTCGGCACGGCGCATGGCTTTGCCGTCGAGGCGACCGAGGATGCTACGGCCTTCACCGACCAGTCGCTGGGCCGGTTCGGGGCCGTGGTGTTCATGTCGACCACCGGAGACGTGCTGGACAGCGCGCAGCAGGTGGCCTTCGAGCGGTACATCCGCAGCGGGAAGGGGTTCGTTGGAGTGCACTCGGCGACGGACACCGAGTACGACTGGCCGTGGTACGGACAGCTCGTCGGCGCGTACTTCAAGCGCCATCCCGCGGTCCAGGAGGCGAAGGTCGACGTGCGAGACCGTACGCACCTGGCCACCAAGTGCCTGCCCGCGGTCTGGAACCGGCGCGACGAGTGGTACGACTTCCGCGCGGCACCTCCGGCCGACGCCAGGATCCTGCTCACGATCGACGAGACCTCCTACCAGGGCGGGACGATGGGCGCCGTCCATCCGATGTCCTGGGCCCGCGCCTTCGACGGTGGGCGGACGTTCTACACCGAGCTGGGACACACGCCGGAGAGCTTCAAGGACCAGCTCTACCTCGATCATCTCGCGGGCGGGATCCTCTGGGCGATGGGTGCCCGCTGACTGATGCCGATCTCCGTCGGGGTGGTGGGAACGGGCTGGGTGGGGGCGAGCGTCGCGATCTCGACGCTGCACGGCGGATTCGCCAGCGAGCTGCTGCTCTCCGACATGCGGAACGAGGTCGCCGAGGGCGAGGCGATGGACCTCTCGCATGGCGCCGCGTTCTACACGACGGCGTCCGTTCGCGCCGTGCCGGTGGACGACATGCTGCACACCGATGCGATCGTGATCGCGGCCGGTCGCGGAGGGAAGCCGAACGAATCGCGCCTCGATCTGCTGCGTGACAACGCGAAGATCCTGCGCGAGCTCGGTGAGAAGCTGCGCGGCTATCGCGGGCTCGTCATCGTGGTCACCAACCCGGTGGACGTGCTCACGTACGTCGTCGCCGAGAGCTCGGGGCTTCCTCCCGAGCGCGTGATGGGTACGGGCACCATGCTCGACACCGCACGGTTGCGGCAGGTGCTCGGCCACGAGCTGCGAGTCGATGCGCATTCGGTGCATGCGCAGGTCGTCGGCGAGCACGGCGACTCGGAGGTGGTGCTCTGGTCGAGCGCACACATCGGCGGTACGCCGCTGCGCGAATGGCCTGGCTGGTCCGGCGAGCGCGAGCAGCCGATCGCGACCGAGGTTCGCACGGCGGCCTACGAGATCATCAAGCGAAAGGGCGCGACGAACCACGCCATCGGACTCACCACGGCCGCCCTGCTCCGCTCCGCGCTGCGTGGGGAGCGACGGGTGCTCACGGTGTCGCGCACGCAGACGGGCGTGCTCGGCCTGCGTGACGTCGCGCTGTCGCTGCCGACCGTCGTCGACGAGCGTGGCGCGGTGGACGTCATCCCCGCGAAGCTCGACGACGTGGAGCGGCAGGGGCTCGACCGTTCGGCCGACGTGCTGCGCAAGGCGATCGCGTCGCTGCGCGAATGACGAGCGAGGCGCGCGGCGACGTGGGGTCCCTTCGTCTCCTCGCGATCTCGGGCAGTCTGCGCGCGCGCTCGTCCAACACGTCGCTCCTTCGCCTCGCGATGGACGTGGCGCCCGACGACGTGCGGATCGCCATGTACGGTGGACTCGCGTCGCTGCCGCACTTCAACCCGGACGACGACGTCGACTCGCCGCCCGCGCCCGTGCTCGACTTACGGGCGCGCGTCGGCGACGCGGACGGTCTGCTCCTGTGCAGCCCAGAGTACGCGCACGGCGTGCCGGGCGCATTGAAGAACGCGCTCGACTGGCTCGTCGCGAGCGTTGAGCTGCCGCACAAGCCGGTGGCGCTGCTCAACGCGTCGCCGTGGGCGATCCACGCGCAGGCGTCGCTCATCGAGACGCTTACCGTGATGACCGCGCGCATCGTGCCCGAGGCGTGCGCGACGATTCCCGTCACACGCGCCGAACTCACCGCCGACGGAACGATCGAGAGCGCGGAGATTCGGAGCGCGTTGCGCGCCGCACTCGACGCATTCGCGCGGGACATTCGGTCCTACGCGGCAAGGGCGTCGTGACGCGTTGTGTCCACCGACCGCGATTCGTAGACTGTGGCATCCCTCATCGGTAGCGAATGGCACCCCTCCGCATCGGTGTGATCGGCTGCGGCCAGATCGCGCGCGCGATCCACCTGCCCGTGCTTGGCCGCATGCCGGAGGCGCGCGTCGTCGCGATCGCGGAGCCGGTGGAGGCGAGCCGTGCCGCCGCAGCCGCCCTCGCGCCGGCCGCCAAAGCGCACGCCGAATACCGGGAGCTGCTCCGTGCGGGCGGACTCGACGCCGTGGTCATCTGCGCGCCGCCGCACCTCCACGCGCCGAGCGCCATCGCAGCATTCGATGCGGGCCTGCACGTGTATCTGGAGAAGCCGCTCGCGCCGTCGCTCGCCGACGCGGAGCCGGCCATACAGGCCTGGCTGCGCGCGCGCACGGTCGGGATGATCGGCTTCAACTTTCGCTTTCATCCCCAGATCGCGCGCATTCGCGAGCGCCTGCGCGACGGCGCCATCGGCGATCCCCTTGCCGTGCGCGCCGTGTTCTCGATCCTGCCGCACGAGCTGCCGGAGTGGAAGCGTACGCGCCACACCGGCGGTGGCGTGCTGCTCGACCTGGCGTCGCACCACGTCGATCTCGTGCATCATCTGCTGGGCGAGGACGTGACGCGAGTGTACGCGAGCACGCGCTCGCTGCGCGGCGAGAACGACCATGCGGCGGTGCAGCTCGAGCTCGCGTCCGGCGTCATCGCGCAACTGTTCGTCTCGCTCGGCACGGTAGATGAAAACCGGCTGGAGATCGTGGGGACGGAAGGCAAGCTGGTGATGGACCGCACGGAGCTCGTGCGTCCCGAGCACGTCCCCGCCACACAGCAGGGTGCGCGCGCGCGGCGACTCGCCCGCGCGATCGTCGCGCTCGAGCCGCGCCGCGTGCTCAGGTCTCCCGGCGCCGAGCCTTCGTTCGCCACTGCGCTGTCGGCGTTCGTGTGGAGCGCATCGGGAAATGCATTCGGAGGACCGGATCTGTTCGACGGCGTGCGCAACCTCGCCGTGATCGAGGCGGCGGAGCGCTCGCTCACGAGCCGCGCCGCCGAGTCGCCGCAGTGGCCGGCGAGTCTCGAGCGGACGGCTGCCGGACGTCGCATCGCGCACTGATGCGCATCCTGCTGGTGAACGACTACGCGACCCCGACCGCGGGCGCGGAGCGCATCACGCTGGACCTGCGCGACGGCCTCCGCGCGCGCGGGCACGAGGTGCGCGTGCTCGCCAGCCGCGCACAGCTCATCGCCGGAGAGTCGTTCGCCGACGCGACGTGCTACGGCACGAACACGCGGCTGCAGACCTTCACGTCGACCGTCAATCCGTCCGCGGCGCGCGCGCTGCGGCGAATGCTTCGAGAGTTCGCGCCCGACGTCGTGCAGGTGCAGATGTTCCTCTGGCAGCTCTCCCCGTCGATCCTCCCGTTGCTGCACGACGTGCCGTCCGTGTACTGGGCCATGACGTTCAAGTCGGTGTGTCCCACGGGTCTCAAGTGGCTGCCCTCGGGCGTGCCTTGCGCCGTGCGTGCAGGCACGGTTTGTCTCGCGAACGGCTGCATCACCCTCAGCGGCTTCGGGCCGCTGATGCTGCAGCGCGCGCTCTGGCGCCGCCGGCGCGGCGCGTTCGACACCGTCGTGAGCTGCTCGCACGCCGTCCGTCGCCAGCTCGAGGCCGACGGCATCGAGTCGCATGACGTGATCTGGCCCGGCGTGCGCGAGGGACGACGGAGGCCGCCGCTCGATGGACCACCCACGGTCACCTACGCCGGACGCCTCACCGCGGAGAAGGGACCCGACGTCCTCGTGCGCGCCTTCGCGCTCGCGCGCGAGCGCGTGCCGCTGGCGCGGCTCTCGATCGCGGGTGCGGGTCCGACCGAGCCCGCGCTGCGGGCGCTCGTGCGCGATCTCGGGATCGCGGACGCAGTCGCGTTGCACGGCCAACTCGGCGGCGAGGCGCTCGACAGCATGCTCGACCGCGGTTGGGTGCACGCCGTGCCATCGCGCTGGCCCGAGCCGTTCGGCCTGACCGCCACGGAGGCCATGATGCGCGGAACGGCCGTGGTCGCGAGCGACATCGGCGGCTTGGCGGAAAGTGTCTTGCACGAAACGACCGGTCTCCGAGTGCCTGCAGGTGACGAGCTCGCCCTGGCCGATGCGCTCACCCGCGTGCTCGCCGACCGTGACCTGGCCGAACGACTCGGGGAGGCGGGGCGCGCTCGCGCGCAGGAAAGGTTTTCCCTGAATGGCTGCCTCACCCGATTCGAGCGATTATACGAGAGCCTGCGTTCGCCCACTGCATCGCCACCCCATGCGAACTGATCGCGCCACCGGTCCCGTCGTCCTGCTCGGCTTCGACGCCGCCGATCCCGAGCTCATCGAGCGCTGGGCGCGCGAGGGAAAGCTCCCCTCCATGGCGAGACTCATGTCGCGCGGAGCGTGGGCACGGACGAACGGCCCCGAACTGCTGTTCGAGCACGGTATCTGGTCGACGCTCTTCTCCGGAATCTCCGTCGGCAAGCACGGCTTCCATTTCTTCTGGCAGCCGGTGCCGGGCACGTACGGACTGGAGTTGAAGCGCGCCCGCGAGCTCGGCGTCGCGCCGTTCTGGTCGCGACTCGCCAGCACGGGGCACTCGGTGCTGGTGCTCGATCCGCCCGACACCGAGCCCGTTCCGGGTTTGCGAGGATTGCAGGTGAGCGAGTGGGCGACGCACTCGCACTATCCGCCGCTGACACTCGCCGCGGAGCCCGAGTCCGCCGTCGCGGAAGTGCGGAGCGCGTTCGGTCCGCGCGAGCAGATCGGTGAGGTGATCGGCGGATCGACCTCCGACGACCGCTCGATCGTGGATCGGCTCGTTGCGCGCGCGGCGCGGAAGGGTGCGTGCGTGCGCGCGCTGCTCGCGAAGGGCACGTACGATCTCGTCGTCGCCGTCTTCGCCGAGGCGCATACCGGAGGCCATCAGGCGTGGGAGTATCGGCGCGACGCGAAGGGCGATGGTCCGCGGCCCGACCAGGGGATGGGCGATGCACTGTTTCGGCTGTATCGCGCCGTCGACGACGAGATCGGACGCATCGTCGACGCGCTGCCGCCGACGGCGACCGTGGTGGTCGCGAGCTCGGTGGGAATGCTCTCGCAGTATCCGATCGAGGAGCTACTCGAGAACTTCTGCCGTCGTCTCGGCTATCAGGCCTCGCCCCAGCCGGCGGCGCAGAGCGGGGCCCCGCCGCGACGCTCCATCACCGCCATGCTTCGCTCGCTCGTTCCCGAGCAGGCGCGCAACCTGGTCAGCCGCTTCCTGCCCTTCCACGTTCAGGCGCGGCTGCTGAGCGAGAAGTTCTCGTCGTCCACAGACTGGTCGCGCACGACCGCGTATGCGCCGCCGGGCTACTACACCGGCTGCATCCGCGTGAACCTTCGCGGCCGCGAGCCGAACGGCATCGTCGCTCCCGGTGCCGAATACGATGCGGTGCTCACGCGATTGGAGCAGGATCTGCACGCGCTTCGGGATGCGGAGATGGGCGAGCCGGTGATCGCGCGTACCGTGCGCACGCGCGAGCTCTTCGGGGATGACGCGCATCCCGCGCTTCCCGATCTCACTGTCTTCTGGCACGCGCACGATCGTCCGCTGCTTCGCCTTCGTCATCCTCGCGCCGAGCTGACGCAGTCGCCGCACGCATTCCATCGCGGCAGCCACCACACGACCGAAGGCATCCTCGTCGCGGCCGGTGGGGCGGTTCGAGCTGCGGGGCGGCTGCCCGACGTCAACCCGCTCTCGCTCGCGCCCACGATGCTCACGCTGCTCGACGTCGCGCCCCCCGTCGAGATGACGGGACCGCCGCTGCACGACTGGCTGAAAACGTCGACCACCTTCGCCGATACCGGCACCTGATCTCCGAGTCTCTCATGTCGAGCGAAAGGCCGCAGGCCAACTCTCTCGCCGAGCTCTCCGTCGTGCTCGTGGCGGGCTCCGGGCCCTCGGGCATCGCGCGCACGATGCGCCACCTCGGTGCGCAGACCGCGCGGCGGCGCATGGAGGTGCTCATCGTGGCCGAGTCGGCAGCGGGTTTCGATCTCGCGGCGCTCGGGAGCAACGAGTTCGCCGCGTGTCGCATCGTCGAGGTAGGACCGATCACCGAGCGCGGCGACGCCGCCGCGCGCGGAATGCTCCGCGCGTCGAGCCCGATCGTCGGACTGATCGAAGATCACTCGTTTCCGGAGCCCGAGTGGGCCGAGGCGCTGCTCAGTGCACACAAGGGGACGTGGACGGGCGTTGGACCCGCCGTCGTCAACGCCAATCCCGAGTCGGTGGGGAGCTGGGTGAACTACATCCTCTCGTACGGTGGCTTCGCGCCGCCGTTGCCCGCCGGTGAGCGCGACCTGCTGCCCTGGCACAACTCGTCGTACAAGCGCGCGGCGCTCGCGCCGTTCGAGGACCGGCTCGGAGCGCTGCTCGAGTGGGAGGGCGCGCTTCAGGCCGAGCTGCGCTCGCGTGGCCACACGCTCTACCTCGAGCCGGCCGCGCGAACGCACCACAGCAACGTCTCGGCGGCGTGGTCTACCGTCGGACTCAACCTGCAGCGCGGGCGCATCCTCGGTGCGCAGCGCGCCGAGCGCGAACGGTGGCCGGCGTGGCGGCGGATGCTGCAGGCGGCGGCGTTCCCGCTCTTTCCTCTCCTCCAGCTGCGGCACATCCGGCCGCAGATGCAGCGGCTGCCCATCCCGCCGGCCCTCCGGAATCGCGTCTATCTCGGCGTCGTGGGCACGCTCGGCGTGCTCGCGGTGGCCGAGGCGTGGGGACTCCTCGCCGGCGCGGGCGATGCGGTCGCGCGCATGGAGGACTACGAGCTGTACCGGCTGCGTCATCTGTCGCGTCGCGATCGCGACGCAATGGCCGCGCCGGCACCAGCGGTCTGAGGGCAGCCGATGCGCGTGCTGGTCACCGGGGCAACAGGCTTCGTCGGCGGTGCGGTCGCGCTTCGGCTGGCGCGCGAGGGGCGCGACGTGCGCGCGCTCGCGCGACCGTCCGCCGACATCAAGCGTCTCGCCGACGCCGGGATCGAGGTCGTGCGCGGCGACGTGCGCGATCGCGACTCACTCGCGCTGGCGATGCGCGGCCGTTCGCACGTGATCCACCTCGCGGCGGCGAAGTCCGGTTCGTCCGCGCTGTTGCACGACGTCAACGTTCGGGGGACGGCGAACGTGATGGAAGCCGCGCGCGAGGCAGACGTGCAGCGCGTGGTGTTCGGCAGCACGCTCGGCGTACACGGATTCGTCGCTGGGACGCCGATCGATGAACGCACGCCGGTGCGGCCCAACACGCTGTACCGGCTCACCAAGTGGCGTGGCGAGGAGGTCGTGCGCGCCGCCCACGAGCGCACGAGCGCGCCGGTCGTCATCGCGCGCATCTCCTCGGTCATCGGACGCGGCGCATACGGATGGCTCCAGCTCGCGCAGGGGATCGCCGCTGGTCGCATGCGTCTCGTCGGTGACGGCACGAACTCGATCGATCTCGTGCCGGTCAGCGACCTGGTGGATGGACTGGTCAGCTGCGCTGCAACGCCGTCGATCGAGGGGAGGCTCTACGTGCTCGGCGCGGGGGAGCCGTCCACCATGGCTGGTTTCGCCGCGAGCATCGCCGGCGCGCTCGGTGTTCCGCCGCCCGGCCCGGGACTTCCCGCGGCACCCTTCCTCGCCGCGCAGCACGCGGCGGCGCTCGTCTTCCGTGTGACGGGATTCGCTTCGCGATACGTGCATGGCCGCGAGCCGCTCATCGCCGACAAGCGCTCCATCAGCGACCTGGCCCGCACGGAGCTCGGCTACGATCCACACGCCTCGCTGGAGGACGCCATCCGCGCGATGGTGGACGGGTTCGTCGCGGCTGGAAAGCTTCCGGAGCGACAGCCCCGATGACGAAGCCGCACGCCGCGCATTCACGGCTCGCCGGCGGCGTCGTGCTCGGCTTCGCCGCCGAGCTCGTGCTGCTCCCGACGGGGTTGATCACCGCGGCAGTGCTCACGCGCACGCTGGGCCCGACGGGCTACGGGCTGTTCTCCGTCGTCGCCACCTTCATCACGTGGCTCGGTTTCACGACCACCACGCTGCTCGCGCGCGCGGCGGTGAAGTTCGTGAGCGAGGCGGACGACTGGCGGCCCGTCGCGACGGGCGTGCTGCGCTGGCGGCTCGTCGTCGGGAGCGTGGCGTTCGTCGCCGTGCTCCTGGGCGCGCCGTTGTTCGCCCGATTGCTCGGCGCGCCGGAGCTCGCGCCCTACCTGCGGGTCTTCGCCATCGACCTGCTGCTGTTCAACGTCGCACGCGCGTACCGCGACGTGCTCACGGGGCGTGGGCGTTTTCGCGAGGTGGCGGCGGTGGCCCTCTCGCGGTGGATGACGAGGCTCGCCCTCATCGTCCTCCTCGTGCGCATCACCGGCTCCATCATGGGCGCGGTCGTCGGCAGCGTCGGCGCGACGGCGGTGGAGCTGCTCGTAGCGCGGTGGTTCGAGCGCGTGCAGGTGCGTGGCCGATCGCCGATCGGATGGTCGCGCATATGGCGCGTAGCGGCACCTCTCGTAGTATATGGTGCCGCGATGCAACTGTTCTCCAAGATCGATCTCTTCGCACTGTCCGCGCTGCGGGGTGCGGGCGCCGACGTCGGGCTCTATGCGGCGGCGCAGAATCTCGCCGTGCCTCCCGGCCTGTTCGCCCTCTCGCTCGCGCCGCTGTTGCTCGCGACGCTCGGGCGGCTGCGCCGCGACGGCGCGGAAGCGGATGCGAGGCGCGTGGCCCGCGACGCATTGCGCGTGTCCTTCGGGCTCGTTCCGTTCGCGGCGCTCGTCGCCGGCACGGCGGACGACCTCGTGCGGGTCGTGTTCGGTCCGTCGTTCGGCGGCTCCGGACCGCTCCTCGCGCTGCTGTTCGGTGCAGGAGTCGCGCTCGTGATGATGTCCATCTCTGTCTCCATCGTCACCGCGATGGACGCGCAGGGGGTCGTGTCGGTGCTGGGCGTCGGCGTCCTGGCCGGCGCGCTGGTCGGCCACCTGCTGCTGATCCCGCGCTTCGGGGCCGTCGGCGCGGCCATGGTCACCGCTATTACGGGAGTCGCCGGTGGGATGGCCTCGGTCGCACTGGTACATCGACTCTCCGGGGTGCACGCGTACGGCACGCTCGTGCGCGCCGCGCTCGTCGCGGTGCCCATCTACTGGCTCGCCGTTCGCACGCCGACGAGCGGCGGCGTCGTGCTCGCGGCCAAGCTCGCGCTCCTCAGCGCGTTCGTGGTCGGCGCGTTCGTCGTGCTGGGCGAGGTCGACGCCGAGGATCGCATCCGGATTCGCTCCGTCTGGCCGCGCCGTCGGCTGGTCACCCCGGAATCGGAGTGACGAGCGACCGATGACGGCGCCATCGCCAGCGTTCAGCGTGGTCGTGCCGACGTACCAGCGGCCGGCGTCGCTCGCGCGCTGTCTCGACGCGCTCGTCGCGCAGACGCTCGATCGCGCTCGGTTCGAGGTGATCGTCGTGGACGACGGCAGCGCCGAGCCGCCGCGCGGGATCGTGGCGAGCGTAGCGGCGTCGATCGATGTCCGGCTGATCGAGCAGGCCAACGCCGGCCCCGCCACGGCCCGCAACGCGGGAGCGCAGGCGTCGCGGGGCGCGTACATCGTGTTCACCGACGACGACTGTCGTCCCGATCCGGGATGGCTCAGCGCGATCGACGGGGAGGCCGTCCGCCATCCTGGGTGCGCCATCGGCGGCCGCATCGTGAACGCGCTCGACGACGGACTCTATTCGACGGCCAGCCAGCTCCTCGTCGAGTTCCTGTACGAGTACTTCAACGTCGACGGGTCGGAGGGGCGATTCTTCATCACGTCGAATCTCGCCCTGCCGAGGGAGTCATTCCATCGCATCGGTGGCTTCGACGTCACCTTTCCGCTCGCTGCCGCGGAGGACCGCGATCTGTGCGAACGCTGGCGTGAGGCGGGGCTCGCCATGCTGTACTCCGCCGACGCGATCGTCCACCACGCGCACGAGCTGAAGCTGCGATCGTTCTGTCGCCAGCACTTCAATTACGGTCGCGGCGCGTTCCACCTGCATCGCGCGCGGGCGCGCCGCGGTGAGCAGCCGCTGCGCGTCGAGCCGCCGCGCTTCTACCTGCAGCTCGTCGGCTATCCGTTCAGCCGCGGTGGGGGATGGCACGCCGTCGCGCTGTCCGCACTGATGGCGCTCTCGCAGGGCGCCTACGTGAGCGGCTACCTCAGCGAGCGATTCAGAAGCCGAGCCCCTTCGTCTGCGTTCGCACGCGCATGAGCTGGTGATTCACCGTCATGTAGAGCGTCGAGCCGTCGTCGCCGAATGCGCAGTTGGCGACGAGATCTCCGGGCATGATCGTGCCGAGGTGCTTTCCCTCGGGTGACAGGACGAGGATGCCGCCCGGACCCGTGGCGAAGATGTTTCCCTTCACGTCCACCTTGAGCCCGTCCAGCCCTCCCTTGAGTCCCTGCGCTACCCGCGCGCGGCCATCGTAGAAGATGCGCCCCTGTCCCGTGGTGCCGTCCGCGTTCACGGCGTACGACATGATGTACGGATTCTTGCCGTCCGAGATCGCGACGTAGAGCGTGCGCGCGTCCGGCGACAGGCCGATGCCGTTCGGAAAGGTGAGGTCGCGCGTCACCGTGGACAGCTGTCCTCCCGCTGAAAGCCGGAACACGCCGTTGAACGGCAGCTCCTTCGCGGGATCGGCGTTCCCGCGGGCCAGACCGTAGGATGGATCGGTGAAGTACAGATCTCCGTTCGGACCCCATACGAGATCGTTCGGGCTGTTGAACCGCTTTCCCTCGAACCGATCGACGACGACCGTGCGGGTGAACAGGGAATCGTTCCAGCGCGAGATGCCGCGGTTGCCGTGGTCGGCGACGACGAGCCGTCCCTGTGCATCGAGGGTGAGCCCGTTCGTGCCGATCTCTCGCCCGGGCGGGTTCGTTCCCGCGGCGTAGCCCGCCGGCCGCAGGAACACGGAGAGCCCTTCCCCCTCCTTCCATCTGTAGATCGCGTTCGAGGGGATGTCGCTGAACAACAGATATCCGCCACGCTTCTGCCACAGGGGCCCTTCGGTCCACTGGAATCCCTGCGCGAGCTGCTCGATCTGCGCATCGCGCGCGACGAGCGCATCGAACGCCGGATCGAGCCGCTCGATGCTGGCCCCCGGGGCGGGCGCGATCGGCGTGGCCTTCGCCGCGTTCTGCGCGAGCGCGGGCGACGCGACGAGGGATGCGACGAGGGCGAGTGAACGGAGGTGACGGGGCATGGGACGCGAGCGCGGGAGTGGGCTGATCGAATGAGAGGGTCGCGGCGGGAAACTGGAGCCAACGAGCGGGTTGTCAATCGCTCTCGCAGTCGAGATCAACGCCTTTGAACGACGGAACGCGGATCTTGAACGTCGATCAGATCTGAAAGGGCCGGATCGGCTCCTCCCGTCTCAGGTCATCCCGAGCGGAGCGCGCAGTCGAGGGATCTGTACCCCGCTGTCATCCCGAGCGGAGCGCGCAGCGCGAAGTCGAGGGATCTGTACGTGCTCGTGCGGGTGCAGATCCCTCGACTCGCTACGCTCGCTCGGGACGACATCAGAGTGCAGATCCCTCGACTCGCTGCGCTCGCTCGGGATGACGGGAGGCGCAGATCCCCCGACTCGCTGCGCTCGCTCGGGATGACGGCGCGCGGATCGATCCGTACCCACTTCTATATCATGGCGGGCTCGTCGCATATTCAGGCGACCGATCCCGGTCCAGCTTCGGCATCGCGCCGCGGCACGTCGAGCAAATGCGGGGCGATCTCGCTGGAGAAAGCGTCATGATGAACGACCGAATCGGACTACAGGTAAGGGCCTCGGTGGGGCCTGGCGTCCTGCATCAGCTCACGGGTGCGATCGCCCAGCTTCGCGGTGACATCTCCTCGGTCGAGATCTCCAGTCAGGGTCCGACCGAAGACATCGTCAACTTCGAGATCGACCTGCCGGGCAGCGTCGACCAGTTGGTGAAAGCGCTCCAGGAGCTGACCGTGGTTCGCGGCGTCGAGGTGGTCGACACGCTCAAGACCATCTACGGCAAGCGGATCATCATCATGGGCGGTGGTGCGCAGGTCGGGCAGGTGGCCATCGGCGCGATCTCCGAGGCCGATCGCCACAACATCCGCGGCGAGCGCATCTCGGTGGACACGATCCCGCTCGTGGGTGAGCAGCAGCTCGCCGACGCCGTGCGGGCGGTAGCGCGCCTCCCACGCGCCTCGGCCATCGTTCTCGCCGGCTCGCTGATGGGCGGCGAGATCGAGAAGGCGGTGCGCGAGGTGCGCGCGCAGGGACTGCTGGTCGTGAGCCTGAACATGGCCGGGAGCGTCCCGGAGGCGGCGGACCTCGTCGTCACGGACCCGGTGCAGGCGGGGGTGATGACCGTAATGGCGATCGCCGACACGGCTAAATTCACCGTCGAGAGACTACCGAGGAGGGTGTTCTAGAGCGCTGTGCGCTGTGCGCTTTGCGCGATGCGCCAAGCCTCGGGACGCCCGCTTTGCGCCGAGGTCGTTCCGCGCCTAGCGCAGAGCGCAAAGCGCATTGCTACTAGTTC
>DATEOG010000234.1:0-7899 GCA_035274345.1 Gemmatimonadaceae bacterium | reverse complement strand
TCGGCGCGGGCTACGAGGTGATCCTCACCGATCAGCCCTACGCCATCCCGCTGCGTTTGGCTTTCGGCGCGCGCGAGCGTCGCACATGAGTTTCCTCGCGCCACTCTATCTGGCGCTCGCGGCGGCCATTGGCGTGCCGTTGCTGCTCCACCTGCTACGCCGGCACATCGCGACGCGCGTCGATTTTCCGGCCGCGCGCTATCTGCTGCGCGCCGAGGCGGAACACAGTCGCTCCCTGCGCCTGCGCAATCTGCTGCTCATGCTGCTGCGCGTGCTGCTCGTGCTCGCGCTCGCCCTCGCCGCTGCGAGGCCCTTCCTGCCGGGACTCGGCGTCGGTCACGGACCAACGGCGGTCGCCGTCGTCCTCGACAACTCCATCTCGACCACGGCCGTCGTCGGCGGCAGCGCGGTGTTCGATCGCCTGCGCGATGCCACGCGCCGGCTGATCTCCGCGAGCACACCGGAAGATCGGCTCTGGCTCGTCACCTCCGACGGTCGGGTGCGCGGTGGCTCGCGCGACGCTCTCATCGCGGAGCTCGCGCGCATCGCGCCGTCCGAGGGTGGGGGCGATCTCGCCCTCGCGCTCGCACGCGCCGCGTCCGCGGTGCAGGGAAGCACGCTCCCCTCCAGAAGCATCGCCGTCGCCACCGATGGGCAGCGTACGTCGTGGACGGCCGCGTCGAGGGTGACGTCTCCGCTCGCTCTCCTCGTTCCGTCGGGAGCTCCGCCATCGAACCGCGCCGTTCTCTCCGCGGTCGCCGAGCCCGCGAGGTGGACGCCGCGCGGCTCGCTCGCCGCGCGCGTCGAGACGCGCGACTCCGTCGGATATCGCATCATGATCGGCGATCGCACGCTGTCGCGAGGCGCGACTGGACGCGGTGAGCCGATCGTGCTTCGGGCGAGCCCGCCGGAGCGAGGATGGCAGTCCGGCCGCGTGGAGCTCGAGCCCGATGATTTCCCCGCCGACGACGCGAGACACTTCGCTCTCTGGATCGGTCCACCGCCGGCCGTCTTTGCCGACCCTTCAGCGGGCAGCTTCGCCGCGACCGCGGTCAGCACGCTGATCGCCGATGGACGAGCAGCGCCGGGCGCGACGATCCGTGTCGCCTCGGCGGACGCCGCCTCCAAGCTGCCGGCGCTCCTCACGCCGCCCGCCGACCAGGTGCGGCTCGGTGCCGCCAACCGCGAGCTCGCGCGACTCGGGATTCCGTGGCGATTCGGTGCGCTGCGACGCAACTCCGTCGTCGCGCGCGGCGGTCGTCTCGAGAACGTCGCGGTCACTGCGCGCTACGTGCTCGAGAGAGCGGATGTCGCTCCGGGCGATACGCTCGCCACGGCGGGGGGTGAGCCGTGGATCGTGGCCGGTCCCGGATACGTCTTGATCGCTTCGCGCCTCGATCCCGACGCGACTCAGCTACCGGTGCGCGCGCCCTTCGTGCCCTGGCTCGCCGACGTGCTCGCGGTGCGTCTCGCCGCGCCAACCGGCGACGGCGGTGCTCCGGTCGAGGCGCTGCCGGGTCGGCCGATCCGACTACCGGTGGGTTCGGAGACGCTGGAGAGCAGCGGCGGCTCGCGTCGTACCATAACGGCGGAGCTGATGGACGCCCCCGAGGAGCGTGGCGTCTGGTTCGTTCTGCGCGGCGGACGTCGCGTCGGCGCCGTCGTCGTCAACGCTCCGCCCGAGGAGTCGGCGCTCGATCGGTGGACCGCTCCCGCCCTCGCGGCGCGACTGGGCGGTGTCACCGCTCGCTCCTCCACTACTAGCGCGGGCTGGGTCGGCGACACGTACGCCGCGGGCACCACGCGCCCGGCCGGCACGCCCATCCTCATCGTCGCCCTTCTTCTCCTCGCCGCCGAGGCTCTGGCGGTGCGAACCTCTCGACCCGCAGCCGCGTAAGTGCCCCTCCCCAGTCTGCTCGACGCGATCGAGCGCCTTCCGGCGTTCGCCCGCGTGATCAATACGCTCCCCGCACCGCGCCGGGAGCTTCGCACCGCAGGACTTCCGGGATCGTCCGACGCGGCGCTCATGGCCGCGCTGGCGCGACGCCTGCCGACTCGCTTTTTCGTCGTCGTCGCCGACGGGGTGCCGCTCGCCGAGCGGCTCCTCGCCGATCTCCACACACTGCTCGACGAGACGCCGGTCGCGCTGTATCCGCCGCGCGAAGGGTTCGGCGAAGTCGAGCCGCACGTCGAGGTGGCGGGGGAGCGCGTCGAATCACTCGAGCGGCTCAGCCGTGGCGAGATCCGCGTCCTGCTCACCACTCCTCGCGCGCTCCTCGAGCGCACACGCCTCCCGGGCGCGCTCGAGGATCTGCGCATAGAGCTTCGGAAGGGCGACGTGCGCCGGCCGAGCGAGCTCGCGGCGCACCTGGAGCGCATCGGATTCGAGCGCGTGTCGATGGTGGAGGACGTCGCGCAGTTCAGTCTCCGCGGCGGCATCTTCGACGTCTACTCCTTCGGCATGACCGATCCCGTGCGCATGGAGTTCTGGGGGGACGAGGTCGTCGATCTCCGTCACTTCGAGCTCTCGTCGCAGCGATCCACCAGGACGGTCGATCTCGCCGTCGTCCTCCCCGTCGATGGTCAGGTTCGCGAGGACGCCACGACCGGTGAGCGTCTCTCGATCTCGGCGCTCTTTCCCCCCGATACACTCCTCGTCTATCCAACGGGCACGCATCTCCTTCCGGAGCTGCAGCGCACGTGGGACGAGGCGGCGCATCACATCGATCTCGCTCGCCGGCGCGGCGAGGACGCCGATGCGCGCGAAGAGCTGTTCGAGTCGCCCGAGGACGCCGGCGCCGCCCTCGCAGCGTTCGGCGCGCTGCGACTCGTCGATCCCACGGCGGAGCATCCCGATGTCGTCTTTCCCTTTCGCGCGCCGGAGACGGTCGATCGCGACATCAAGCGGTTGCGGCGCATCGTGCGCGACGAGATCCCGACGGTCGTCCTGTGCGACAACGAGGGGCAGGCCGAGCGGCTGGACGAGCTGCTCAACGAGGACGCGCGCGAGCCATCGGGGGCGGCGCTCGTCGTCGGAGCGCTCGGCGGCGGATACGTCCTGCCGCCGTCGGATGGCGAGCGCGGTCTACGCGTGCTCACCGACCACGAGATCTTCCGGCGCGAGCGGCGCATCCGGCGGGCGCGCCGCTACGTCAGCGGCGGCGTCGATTCGCTGGCGCTCAAGCCGGGCGACTACGTCGTCCACCTCGAGCATGGCGTCGGCATCTATCGCGGCATCGAGACGATCTTCGTCGGCCAGAGCACGATCGAGGTCGCCGTCGTCGAGTACGAGGGCGGCGACCGTTTGAACGTGCCTTTGTACCGCATCGATCAGCTCGAGCGCTATCGCTCGTCCGACGACGTCTCCGACGACGCGCCGCCGCCGCGGTTGCACAAGCTCGGCGGCAGGCGCTGGGCGCAGCAGCGTGACCGCACGCGCGCCGCGATCCAGGAGATGACCATCGAGCTTCTCGATCTCTACGCGCGACGAAAGGTGGCGTCGCGGCCGCCGCACGTGCCGGATACTCCCTGGCAGAAGCAGCTCGAGAGCAGCTTCCTGTTCGAGGATACCCCCGACCAGCGCAAGGCGACGACCGATGTGAAGGGCGACATGGAGAGCACGCGGCCGATGGATCGCCTGCTCGTCGGCGACGTCGGGTACGGCAAGACGGAGATCGCCGTGCGGGCTGCGTTCAAGGCGGTGCAGAGCGGTCGGCAGGTCGCCGTTCTCGTGCCGACCACGATCCTCGCCGACCAGCACGCGCGGACCTTCGAGGAGCGTCTCGCCGACTTTCCGATCCGCGTCGCGGTGCTCAGCCGCTTCCAGAACGCCAAGGAGCAGGCGCAGTCGATCGCCGAGCTCGCGTCGCGCAAGATCGACATCGTGATCGGCACGCATCGGCTCCTCAGCCCCGACGTGAGCTTCGCCGACCTCGGGCTGATCATCGTCGACGAGGAGCACCGCTTCGGCGTGAAGCACAAGGAGCGGTTGAAGCAGCTCAAGCTCGAGACCGACGTGCTGACGCTCACGGCGACGCCGATCCCGCGCACGCTGCATCTGTCGCTCGCGGGTCTGCGCGACATGACGCTCATGCAGACGCCGCCGCGCGACCGATCGCCCGTACTCACCTTCGTCGAGCCGGGTGACGACGACGGCTTGCTCGACGAGGGAATCTCGCGCGAGCTCGATCGCGGCGGGCAGGTGTTCTTCGTGCACAACCGCATCGAGACGATCATCGCCCAGGCGGATCGCGTGCGTCGCATCGTGCCGCGCGCGCGCGTGGCGGTTGCGCATGGGCAGATGAAGGAGCGCGAGCTCGAGGACATCATGCACCGCTTCGTGAGCGGCGAGGTCGACGTGCTCGTCTCGACGCTGATCGTCGAGAGCGGTCTCGATGTTCCGAACGCGAACACCATGTTCGTGAACCGCTCCGACAACCTCGGCCTCGCGCAGCTCTATCAGCTTCGCGGCCGCGTGGGGCGCTCGCATCGTCGTGCGTACTGCTACCTCCTCGTCCCCGACTCCGTCGATCCGGACGCGGAGCGGCGCCTGCAGGTGCTCGAGCACCACACCGAGCTCGGCGCGGGTTACAAGATCGCGCTCAAGGACATGGAGATGCGCGGCGCCGGCAACCTGCTCGGCGCCGAGCAGTCCGGCTACGTGCACGCCGTCGGCTTCGATCTCTACCTGCGCATGCTCGACGAGACGGTACAGCGGCTCATGCGCGGCGAGAGCGCGCCCAAGCCTCAGGCCGCCGATGTCTCGATGGACATTCCGGCCTATCTCCCCGACGACTACATCGAGTCGCAGGAGGCCAAGCTGGACGTCTACAAGCGGCTCGCGCGCTACGAGACGCCGCAGGAGATCGAGGCGCTGCGGGCGGAGCTGCGCGACCGTTTCGGAGCGCTCCCTGCACAGGCCGACGCCATGCTCGCGATGGCACTCCTTCGGGTCGTCGGGGGTACGCTCGGGATCGAGGGCATCCTGGTGCGTGGCGAGGAAGCCCGTATTACCTTTAGAGATTCCGCGATCCCCCGTATGAAGGGGCTCTCCGCGGCGTTCCACGAAGTGCAGTTCCAGGCGGAAGTGCGTCGCGCGCACCCGCTGTCCCTCAAGCTCACGCGCCTGGGGGGCGCCCCGTTGCTCGAGGGGCTCGTCCGTGCTTTGCGCGCCGTTGCCTGAAGCCTGCCTTCATCCTTACTGATTTCGTCCCATGAAACGACTCTCGCTCGGCATCCTCGTTCTCGGCGCGTCGACCCTCGTCGCCTGCGACGGTCTCAAGGAGGCGCTCACGGCCCACGTCGACGTCGTCGCGCGCGCCGGCTCGCAGGAGCTGTCCGTCACGCGGCTCAGCGACATGCTCGGCAACTCCAAGATCGGCGTGCCGGTCAACCGCGAGGTCGCGTCGCTCGTCGCGCGCGACCTGTGGGTGCCCTACCAGCTGCTTGGTGCCGCCGCCGCACGCGGTGACTCGCTCAGTGACGCCAAGGCCATCGACGAAGCCGCCAGCGGCATGATCGAGCGCGCGAAGCTCCAGAAGTTCATGGAGAAGGTGAGCTCCACCATGCCGAGCGACACCGGGTCGCAGGCCGGTTACGAGAAGGGCGCGAACGACCTCTACGCCGCTCGGCACATCCTGTTCAAGTTCCCCGACGCCGCCACTCCAGCGGCCAAGGATTCCGTCCGCCGCAAGGCGGAATCCGTTCGCGCGCAGATCACGCCGGCGAACTTCGGCGCGCTGGCCAAGCAGTACAGCGACGATCCAGGCTCCAAGGAGCGGAGCGGAGAGCTCGGCGTCTTCCCGCGCGGAATGATGGTCAAGCCGTTCGGCGACGCGGTCGCCGCGCTCAAGCCTGGCGAGATCTCCAACGTCGTCGAGTCCGAGTTCGGGTTCCACATCATCCAGCGCAGCACGTGGGACCAGATCAAGGGGCAGTACGCGCAGCAGGCGGGCGATCGCACGCGCTCGCACGCCGAGAGCCTCTACATCGCCCAGGCGCAGGCGCAGGCCAAGGTGCAGGTCAAGGACAACGCGGTCGCCGCCACCAAGGCGCTCGCGAAGGATCCGATCGCGCATCGCAACGACAAGGACGTCATCGCGACGTGGGCCGGCGGTGACTTCACCGCCGGGAAGCTCGCGGGCATCATGATGTCCGATCCGCGCGCTCCGCAGCTGACGCAGCAGATCCAGCAGGTGCCCGATTCGGTCGTCCGGATGTACGTGAAGCAGATGGCCGAGCGCGAGGTGCTGCTCAAGCGCGCCGACAGTGCGAAGATGGGACCGACGCCCGAAGAGTACACCAGCCTGCATCGCGACTTCGTGCAGGCCGTGGGCATGACGTGGCAGGCGCTGCGCATCGATCCCAAGTCGCTCGCCGATTCCGCCAAGACGCCGGCCGAGCGCGAGCGTCTCGCCGCGGCGCGCATCGAAGCGTTTCTCGACAAGGTGATGGCAGGTGAGGCGCAGCCGGTCCCGGTGCCGTCGCCCCTCCAGATCGTGCTGATGAACAAGTACGATTCCAAGGTCAACGCGGCCGGGATCGATCGCGCGGTGGAACGCGCGCAGAAGATCCGCACCGTTGCCGATTCGACGCGGGCGGCCAACCAGCCGAAGTCGGCCGTGCCGCTTCCCGGACCGGGTGCTCCAGGGGCCGGTGCACCGGGTGCGCAGGCGCCCGCGCCCGCACCGCAGCACGCGCCGTCACACGCACCGGCGCAACCGACTCCGGCGCAACCGGCGCCGGCCAAGCCGTAACCCGCGCGGACGGCTCACGCTGACCGCTCACGAGCGGCCCGGACCTTCACGGCCGGGCCGCGGGTACTTCGAGGATATGCGACTCCGACTGCCAGTCTCCGCGCTGATCGCCCTCGCGCCCGCAACGCTCGTGGCGCAGGAGCCGACCGCCCCGCCACCGACGACACCGCCGCCCGCGGCCGCTCGCAACATCATTGCCGGCACCGGTCTCATCCCGCTCGACCGCGTCGTCGCCGTCGTCGGCAACGTCATCATCACGCAGTCGAACCTCCGCGAACGACTGGTCGCCAAGACCCAGGGCGGCATGCCGGTGCCCAACGACACGGCGTCGCTCCGCGCGGCCTCGATCGCGACGCTCAACGAGCTCGTGGACGAAGAGCTGATCCTCGAGAAGTCGAAGGAGCTCAAGATCGAGCTCCCGGACGCCGACGTGAACAGCACCGTCGACAAGCAGTTCAAGGCCGTTCGCAGCCGTTTCTCGACGGAAGCGGAGTTCAAGTCGGAGCTCGCCAAGGCGGGCTACGGCACGCCCGAGGAATACAAGCGCTTCATCGCCGACGGCATCCGTCGCAACGAGCTGCTCACGCGTACGACGAGGAAGCTTCGCGAGGAGGGCAAGCTGGTCCCCGCGAACATCACGGACGCCGAGGTGCAGGAGTCGTTCGACAAGAGCAAGGCCGAGCTCCCCAAGCGTGAGCCGAGCGTGACCTGGCGCCAGATCATCATCGCGCCGCGCCCGTCGGCGGCCGCCAAGGACCGCGCGCGCGCACATGCCGAATCGCTGCTCGCCGAGATCAAGCGTGGCGCCGACTTCGAGGCGATCGCCAAGCGCGAGTCGGCCGATTCAGGGTCGCGCGTCAATGGCGGCGACCTCGGATGGACGCGACGTGGCAAGATGGTGCCGGAGTTCGATCGCTATCTCTTCGGGTACTATGCCCTTCCTCCCGGGCAACTCAGCCCGGTCGTCGAGACTGGCTTCGGCTATCACATCATTCGCGTCGATCGCATCAACGCCGGTGAAGTGAAGTCGCGGCACATCCTCATCACTCCCAAGATCGATTCCGCCGACGTCGCCCTCGCGCGGCTCGAGGGAGACAGCGTCGCCACGAAGTGGCGGGCCGGCGCGTCGTTCGATTCGCTCGCG
>DATEOG010000233.1:0-3679 GCA_035274345.1 Gemmatimonadaceae bacterium | reverse complement strand
CCGACGTGCAGTCGACGAGCAGCGCGCCGCGCGCCAGGCCCGCCAGCAGTCCGTCGGCGCCCTCCAGCACTTCGGCAACGTCGGCCGAGACGGGGAAGCAGGTGATGGCGACATCGGCGCCGCGCGCGGCGTCCGCGGGTGTGGTGGCATGGCGCGCGCCGGTCGCCTCGGCGAAGGCGCGCGCACGTTCGGGCGTACGGTTCCACACGGCGAGTGATATTTCGGAAGCATCGGCGAGGCGTGCGGCCATCGGCCGGCCGATCGCACCGAGTCCGAGAAAGGCGACGGTAGTCATGCGCGGAAGCTAATATTCCGGACATGCACACGCGCCTTCACGTCCGCGGAATGAGAAGCCAGCACTGCGTGAACGCCGTCTTCACCGCGCTCACGCCCGTGGAGGGGATCATCGGCGCCCAGGTCGACGTGGGCAGCGTCACGGTGGAGCACGACGGACGCGCGACGGTGGATGCGCTGCGCGCTGCGATCGCCGTGGCGGGGTACGAGGCCGTGCTCGCGGTGGAGGAGCGACGGCGGCTGCCCGTCGTGTAGTGCGCGGCGGGTTGTGTCCGCACGGGCTCACGTCCTACTTTGACGGGCTCGTTCGCTCCATCGCCGCCGAGGACGTCGCATGACGCCATCCCAGCATCCATCGGAGGAGCGTCGCCCGATCGGCGCTCTGCTCGCCCCCGACATTCTCGCGCTGCTCGAGGAAGCTCCGTCGCAGATCGCGGCGGAGACGGAGGAGATGCACCCGGCCGATCTCGCGGACGTCGCCGAAGCGATGCCGTTCGATTCGGTGCCGGTGTTTCTCGCGGCGCTGCCCAAGGAGCGTGCGGCGGACGTGCTCGAGTACCTCGACGAGGAGCTGCGCGCCGAGGTGCTGGAGGCGATGACCGCCGAGCAGGCCGCTGCCCTCGTCACGGAGATGAACCCCGACGAGCGGGCGGACATCCTCGAGGAGCTCGACGAGGAGCGGGCCGAAGAGATCGTCGAGGAGATGCCGGCCGCGGCGCGGAAGGAGACGGAAGAGCTCCGCCGGTTCGATCCGGATTCCGCAGGCGGACTGATGACCACCGAGTACGTCTCGGTGGAGGCAAGCACTTCGGTGGAGGAGGCGCTGCGCCGCGTTCGGGTGATCGCGCGAAGCGAGAAGCGCGAGGCGATGCACGCCGTCTACACGACCGATGAGACGGGGAAGCTGGCCGGGGTGCTCTCGCTGCGCGAGCTCCTCGCCGCGCCGGAGGGCGCGACGCTGGCCGACGTCGCGTGGACCGAGCCGATCACCGTCTCGCCCAACGCCGATCGAGAGGAGGTGGCCCGCGTCATCTCCAACTACGACCTGGTCGTGGTTCCCGTCGTGAGCGAGTCCGGACACCTGATGGGCGTGATCACGGTCGACGACGTGATCGACGCGATCCAGGAAGAGCAGACGGAGGACGTGCAGAAGTTCGGCGGCATGCAGGCGCTCGACGAGCCGTACATGCAGATCGGCATCTTCACGATGATGAAGAAGCGCGCCGGGTGGCTCAGCATCCTGCTCGTGAGCGAGATGCTGACGACGCAGGTGATGCAGCACTTCGACGAGGAGCTGAAGGCCGTCGCGGTGCTGACGCTGTTCGTGCCGCTCGTCGTGAGCTCGGGAGGCAACTCCGGCTCGCAGGCGACGTCACTGATCACGCGCGCGATGGCGTTGCGCGAGGTGACGCTCGCCGACTGGTGGCGCGTCGCCCTTCGAGAGCTGCCGTCGGGGCTCGTCCTCGGCGTGATCCTCGGCCTGATCGGCATGCTCCGCATCGCGTTGTGGCAGAAGACGGGCTGGTTCGACTACGGGACGCCGACGCACTCGTGGGAGCGGGTGGCGCTGACCGTCGGCTGCTCGCTGGTGGGGATCGTGGCGTTCGGCTCGCTCGCCGGATCGATGCTGCCCTTCCTGCTCCGCCGCGTCGGGTTCGATCCGGCCAGTGCGTCCGCCCCGCTCGTGGCGACGCTCGTGGACGTGACGGGGCTCAGCATCTACTTCGGCGTGGCGTGGCTGCTCCTGCTGCGGTGAGTGGTGCACCAGGGGACGAACGCATGGCGACGTTGAGCGTCGGCCGCGCGACGGTGCTCGTCGCGTTCAGCGCGTGCTGCTTCGGGTCGATCGCCATCCTCGTGACGCTGGCCACTCGCGCCGGAGCACGGCTGTCGGAAGTGCTCGCGTGGAGATTCCTCATCGCCGCGCTGCTGCTCGCCATCGTCGCGGGCGGGCCATCGATCGTGCGGCGCGAGGCGCGACGCGGCGTGCCGCTGATCGTGCTGGCGGGCGGCGGCCAGGCGGCCATCGGAGCGCTGAGTCTCGGGGCCCTGCGCTACATCCCGGCCGCCACGATGATCTTCCTGTTCTACACGTACCCGGCGTGGGTGACCGTGATCTCCGCGATGCGCGGCAAGGAGGCGCTGACGGGACGGCGACTCCTCGCGCTGCTGCTCTCGCTGGCGGGGATCGGCGTGATGGTGGGCGTGCCGGGCACGGGCGCGTCGAGCGTCGCGACACCGGGAGTGCTGCTGGCGCTGGCCGGTGCGCTGCTGTACGCGCTGTACATCCCAATGATCAACCATCTCGGTCGCGAGCTTCCGCCGGCGCTGACGGCGACGTACGCGACGACGGGCGCGGGGATCATTCTCACCGTCTTTGCGGCGATGACCGGCGGATTCGCCCGCCAGCCGGCGAGCGTGTGGCTGACGATCGTCCTGCTCGCGGTGCTCTGCACGGTCATCGCGTTCACCTTCTTTCTTCGCGGGCTCGCGGCGCTCGGTCCGGTGCGCACGGCGATCGTCAGCACCGTCGAGCCGTTCTGGGGCGCGCTCCTCGGCGCCCTCGTACTGGCCCAGCCGCTCGCGGCACGGACGTTGACGGGCGGTGCGCTCGTCGCGGCGGCCGTGGTGATCCTCAACCTGCCACAGCGCGTCGACACGCCGGTCGCGGCGTGAACCTCCCGTCGCGGTGACGGGTTTCTCGAAGACACTTCACGGCTCCGAAGCGAGGCAGCACATGGAAGCGGTGCATCTGAACATCGAAGGCATGACGTGCGAGCACTGCGTGCGCGCGATCGACACCCGGCTGCGCAGGACGCCGGGCGTTCGAGTCGACAAGGTCGTGGTGGGCGCGGTGGATCTGCACTACGACCGGTCGAAGATCTCGCTGGACGAGATCAGTGAGCTGATATCCGACGAGGGTTATACGGTAGAGTGAGCAGCCTCACAGCCGTACCCGGTACGACAGACGTAGGAGGTACCCGGACCCGGTCCGCGGGCTCCCGGAATGCACGTCGGTTCACGACTCGAAGTGTGCGGAGAATCACACTGCTTTGGTAACTGGTGCGGCACGGTGACGAGCGTGTGGGGTAGTTCGTTTTTGAAGACACCCCACATGTTCAGAAGGAGTCAACCGATGCGTCGTACATTCGTTCTCATCCCAGTGCTGATCGGCGTGGTCGCCTCGAGCGGCTGTGCATCGTTGAACAAGAAGGAAAAGGGGGCCATCATCGGCAGCGCGACGGGCGCTGCAGTCGGCGCGGCCGTCGGTCGCGCGAATGGCTCGACGGCGAAGGGCGCGATCATCGGCGCAGCCGTCGGCGGCACGGCGGGCGCCGTGATCGGACATCAGATGGATCAGCAGGCCAAGGAGATCAAGCAGAAC
>DATEOG010000232.1:0-5702 GCA_035274345.1 Gemmatimonadaceae bacterium | reverse complement strand
CTTGCGCCGGCGGGTCGTCGCCTTGACCATCTTCCGCCGCGCCTTGGCGTCGGGGTGGTAGACGAGCGCCGCCGCGGCGACGAGCCGCTTGCGCTCTTCGGGCGGCAGTGCGGCGAGGAGGCCGCGGTCGGCGACGATGCGCTCGAGCAGCTCGGATGCGGAACGGACGTCGTCGCGCAGGGCCTCTGCGGCGGGGTCCGAAGGGTCGTGGTGATGCGGCTTGGACATCGATGTAAGATACCGAATGTCGCCTACGTCGGCGGCAGTGTCGTGCTCTGGCGGGCGCTCTGCGGACCGGGATCGGCGTCGCGGCGCGCGGGGATGCGCGGGCGGTAGCGACGGAGGTGCGGTTCCCTCGACTGCGCTCGGGATGACGAGTGCAGATCCCTCGACTGCGCTCGGGATGACCGGGGATGTCATCCCGAGCGAGCGCAGCGAGTCGAGGGCTCTGCACCTCCCTGTCATCCCGAGCGAGCGCAGCGAGTCGAGGGACCTGCACATGGTGATTCGCCAAAGCCGAGGGCGGGATGCAGATTGACTGCACTCCCGCCCGAGCTCCACCGACGCCGGCTCACGTGCCTTGAGCGACCTCGCAGCCTCACTGCAGCAGACCCTTGGCGACGCCTTCCGCGTCGATCGCGAGCTGGGCGGCGGCGGGATGTCGCGGGTGTTCGTCGCGCACGACGTCGCGCTCGACCGCGACGTGGTCATCAAGGTCCTCTCCGCCGAAACGACCGAGGGGGTCTCGGCCGACCGATTCCGGCGCGAGATCCAGCTCATCGCGCGGCTGCAACATCCGCACGTGGTGTCGATCCTCTCGGCCGGCTCGGCGGGGGGATCGCTCTACTATGTAATGCCGTTCGTCACCGGCGAGACGCTCCGCTCTCGGATTGCGCGCGAGGGGGAGCTGCCGGTGCCCTCGGTCGTGCGGATCCTGCTCGAGGTGCTCGACGCGCTCGAGTTCGCGCACGAGCACGGCGTGGTGCACCGCGACATCAAACCCGAGAACATCCTCCTCTCCAGCCGGCACGCGGTCGTGGCCGATTTCGGGATCGCGAAGGCGCTGACGGAATCGGGGACGCTCACCTCCGCCGGATTCGCACTCGGCACCCCGACGTACATGGCGCCCGAGCAGGCGACGGCCGACCCGTCGACCGATCACCGCGCCGATCTCTACTCCGTCGGCGTACTCGGCTACGAGCTGCTCACTGGCGTGCCTCCGTTCGCGGGGAATCCGCAGCAGGTGATCACGGCGCACCTCACGACGCCGCCGGCGCCGATTCGGGAGCGCCGAGCGGACGTGCCGGACGCGCTGGCCGAGGTGATCATGCGCGCGCTGGCGAAGGATCCGAACGATCGGCCGCAGAGCGCGAGAGAGATGTCGGCCGCAATACAGGCCGTCGCGACGCCGCAGTCGACGATGGCGCGATCGGCGCGGTCGGTGTCGCCGATGCGGAAGCTTCGCGTGCCGATCATCGCCGCGGGGGCGGCGCTCGTCGTCGCGGCGGCGGTGTACGTGGCGAAGGCGCGCGGAACATCGGAAGCGACAGCCGCGGCCGTGGCGGCGGGCGCAGACGTGATCGCGGTGATGCCGCTCAGTGCCGTTTCCGATTCGTCGCTCGCGCGGCTCGGGCAGGATCTCGTCGTCACACTGAGCACGAACCTGGATGGCGTCGGCTCACTGCACACGGTGGACGCCGCGACGCTGCTGATGCGCGCGCGCAAGCTGCCGTCGCCGCTCCCGATCGCCGACGCACGGAGGGCAGCGGGCGAGCTGGGTGCGCGCAGCGTGCTCACGGGCACGCTGCTCAGGCAGGGCGATCGCGTGCGCGCAGCGGTGACGCTGCATCGCGTCGGGAGCGATTCGGCGATCGCGTCGGCGAGCGCACTCGCCGCACCGGGCGACATCGCCGCGATCACGGACTCGCTCACCTGGGGGATTCTCCAGCAGGTCTGGCGGCGCGGTACGGCGCCCTCGCCGTCGCTGTCGGCGGTGACCACGAGGTCAGTCGAGGCGTTGCGCGCCTTCCTCGACGGCGAGCGGCATTTCCAGCGGCTCGACATCGATGCGGCGCTCGCCGGATACCGCGGCGCGTTCGAGATCGACTCGAATTTCGTGCAAGCGTATCTGCGATACAGCGGCGCGAACGCGTGGCGAATATCGCCGCCCGACACGGCGGTGGACGCGCGGCTCATGGCGCTGAAGGACAGGCTCCCCGAGCGCGAGCGACTGTTCCTCGAAACGAGCCGGCACCCCGGCCCCGTCTCTGAGCGGATCGCAGCGTGGAAGGCGCTCGCGAAGAAATACCCGGACTACCCGCCGATCCTCTCGGCGGCGGCCGATCCGATCATCCACTCGGGGCCGTACTATGGCATCCCGATCGAGGACGCACGCCAGTACCTCGACCGAGTCCAGGAGCTGGCGCCCGGGGACGCTGACGCGCGATTCCATCGGGTGCTTGTCATGGATCCGACCGGCACGCCCGAGGAAATGCTCGAGAGCCTCGCGAGCGCGGCACCCGCGATGGGGCCGCCGTTTGGCCTGGTGTTGGGTCTATCGCAGCGACTGTTCGAGGCGCGGCTGAAAGGCACGCCGCCGCCGCCGCTCGAAGCCGCATTTCCCGTGGCACGCGCACTCGTGGCGGAGAGTCGCGGACAGAACCCGTACTACGTGATCCTGGGCACGCTCGGCTGGGGAGAGCCCAGCTTCGCGGACTACCGGCTGCGGGCGCTGGCGAGCATCCGGGCAGCGGGGATCTACTCGGGCGAGGTCGCGACGGCATCGACGCTCGGCGAGGGGATGCTGCGCACCTCGCGCGGCGACTGGGTGGGTGCGCTCCGTGCGCTGCGGCGGACCGAAGAGTCGAGCCTCTCGCTCGGCGATCGCATCTCCGGCGCCCGATTCGCCTGCATGGGCGCGTGGCTCGGCGCCGTGGAGGTCGCGACGGCGGACAGCGTGCTGCGTCGCGCGCTCGCAATCACCAGCAGCCGTACCGTGCCGGTGGACCGCGTGGAGCTGCGATGGTTCGACGGACTGCTCGGTGTCGTGCAGGGTGACGAGCTCCGCATGCGACGCGCACACAGGGAGCTGCTGGCCGACACGTCTCGTCTCTCGCGCTACGCGGCGCGCTCGCTCGCAGGGATCTGGCTGGCCCGCACCGATGCCGAGGCCGGCTCCGATTCGGTGAAAGCCGTCGAGGACGATTGGATGCGCGTGGGCGGGTGGACCGGGAGCATTCTCGCGATCGACCGGATGGTCGTCGCGCGTTCGCTGCGAAAGCGCGGAAAGCCCGAGGAAGTCGAGCGGTATCTCATGTGGCCCGATGCCGCGCCGAACTTCACGCGAAACATGGTGGTGAACTTCGGCCTCAGTCCGTTGGTGAGCTACGAGCGCGGCGTGGCGCTGGACGAAGCGGGGGACCGGCGCGGTGCGGCGCACCAACTGCGCAGGTTCCTCACGGGGTACGACCAACCTCCGTCGGCGCACCGTGGGCTGGTGGAAGACGCGAGGAAGCGGCTGGCGACATTGGAGAAGACCGACGCTCCGGCGACGCGTGCGGTGGCGCCGCGGTGAGCGCTACCGCCAGCGTCACCTGACCTCCACGTAGTCGACGAGCCCTCGGCGGAGTCGCTTCGTCGTCCGCCGGCACGAGCAGCGATGGCGCGAAGAAACGAGCCATGGATTCATGGCTCGTTTCCGGCTACTTCCGCGACTCGGCTTCCTTTCTCACACCCTTGAACGGTTTCCCGTCGGCCTTCTGGTCGATGAACTGGCCGGTCGAGGCGTCTCGCTTGGTCCACTTGCCGCTGATGGGATTCTGGATCTGCGACCGGTCCCGGACGGCTCCCTTGCGACTGTGATTCCTTGGAGGATTGGTGGCCATGTTGTCCCCGTAGCGTGATGTGTATTCGTGCTGGAATTCGGGCACTCGAGCAATGCTGCACGGACCTGCGGCGGGCAGACAGCAGCACTTGGTCGTACGGAGCGGACGGGACCAGAGCGCTTCCGCGATCGATCGCTCAACGACCCACCAGCGCCAGCATCCCCCGCGCGAACCCACTCCGCCAATTGAGGTCGCTGTGCCCGCCGGCGAACTCGTCGTACGTGAGCCGGTAGCCCTTCGCCCGCAGCACGTCGCGCAGATGTCGGTTCGACGTCAGCAGATCGATGCCGTTCTCGAGCCGCACCTCCTCATAGATGCCCGCTTCGAGATGGAACGCGACGTCCCGGCGCGGCGACGCTTCGATCTCGCGCGTGAGCGCCTCGGTCGCTGCGCCACCCGGCGACCCGTACATGAACGCCCCGGACTGCGACAGGACATTTCCGAACAGCTCGGGATGGCGGTACGCGACGAACGCCGCCGCCAATCCGCCCAGGCTCGACCCTGCGACGACATTCCCGCGCGGCGACGCCGCGAGTCGATGCTTCTCTCGTATCCACGGAAGAAGCTCCGTCGCGAGGAACTCGACGTACTGCGCGTTCGTCCCGAGCTCCACGTCGCGCTGCCCTTCGGCGCTGCCGACGAACACACCGATCATCGGCGCGATGCGTCGCGCGGCGATGAGGTTGTCGAGGATGGTCGGCCCCGGGATGCTGCTCACATACTCGCCGCCGTCGAACGTCAGCAGCAATGGCAGCCCGTCGGTCCGTCGTGAGAGCGAATCGTAGCCGGGCGGCGTGTAGATCCACACGTCGCGCGCGGTGCCGAGCAGCTTGCTCGTGAAGGTGGTCTTCTCGACACTGCCCTTCGCGACGCCGGGACGCTCGGCGATCCACTCCTCGCGCGGCGCGCGTGGCCCTTCGGCGTACGACTGCCCACGCCCAAAGATCGCCGCCTCGAAGACGCGAGTGTTGAAGGGATCGCGACGGAAAGTCGCAGTGCGCGCGCCCCAGTCGGTGACCTGGTCGAACGGGACGAGGTTGTCGTTCACCGAGAGCTCGTAGACGAACCGTGCGTCGGCCCGCGCCGGGTAGCTGCGGTACCAGACGTTGGTGCCGGGGATGCGCGCGAGCAGCGCCTCGGCGGGCGCGTAGCTCGCGACGGCGGTGTTCACGAGCGCGACGTTCTTCGTCGCCGAGTCGCCGTGCCAGACGAAGGTGACGAGAACGTTCGCGCTGTCGCCCGGGATGAGCTCGACGAGAGGCGCACCGTCGCGCTGGATGCGCGCCCAGAAGTGCGACTCGGCGCCGGTGGCCTTCCTGGCGACGGCGTCTCGGAGCGCCGTGATCTCCGAGCTTACGGGTGCACGTGCCGGTTGCGCGGAGGCGGTTGCCGCGCCGAGCAACAACACCGAAGTGCGGAGCAATGTGCGCATGGCGGGGGTCTGCGCGAGAGGAGTACGACCACTCCGCCATGCTACGGCGCTCGGGCGCCGCGATATTGCACGATCGTGCTGAAAAATCAGCCTACGTCTTTTCGGCGTGGCGACATCGCGCGGCTACTTCAGGAGGATGTCGTAGTCAGTCACCGTGCCCGCCGGAGTGACGTGCACCATCAAATACCGATCGCCACGCTCGGTCTCGAGGCGGTAGAGCCGCACGCGCGCGACCTCGCCTCCGTGGCGGCGAATCCCCCGCCCCGCAACGTCCTCCTCGCCGAGATACGTCGCGGTCGCAAAGTCGGCGAGCGACGGATCGCCGCGCTGGAAATCGTTCCTGGCGCCGGGCGTCACGTCGGCCGCGGCAGCGAGAGTCGCGCCCC
>DATEOG010000231.1:0-2369 GCA_035274345.1 Gemmatimonadaceae bacterium | reverse complement strand
GGCGAGCGCCAGGGCAGCGCCCAGGCGGATCGAAACAATGGATTTCATGGGACCCGGGGAACGAAGCACTCCGGCCGATGATGGGCAACGTCGCCCAGTCGAGACGGCAAGCCCGGTCGGGGCGACCGGGCTCGAGGTGCGAACGGTAAAGGATGCCGGCCTAAATACCGATACTAACCGGGCTACGCAAGAGCGGCGTAAACAATTGATTGCTCCGATGGCGCTACGTCGGTTCCCCGGCCGCCTGGTGCGCGCCGCGGATCGCCGCCCGCAACTCCTCCGCGGTCACGGGCTTCGACAGGTACGCTGCCGCCCCCAGGGTTTCGGCAAGCCCGCGCTCGTCGGCCGTCGTCGCGACGATCACGGGCATTCCCGCGAGCTCGAGCTTCGTCGTGAGCGCCGTCAGCACGGCCCAACCGTCCTGATCGGGGAGCATGACGTCGAGCAGGATCACGTCGGGACGCTGCTCCTGAGCCAGCCGGAGCCCCTCCTGCCCCGTCGCCGCGTGGAGCATCTCCACGCCGTCCTTGGCGAGCATCCGCTGCATCAGGTCGCGGGTGGCTCCGTCGTTGTCGATCAACAGCACGCGGCTCGACGCCACGACCGGGATCGGCACGCTCGGACGCGACACACGGTAGATGCCGGTTTGTCGCTGCAGCTTGGCGTCCGACACTTCGACGGGAAGCCGCACGGTGAAGATGCTTCCCATTCCCGGCTCGCTCACCACGCTGATCGTCCCCGCCATGAGCCGTGACAGCCGTTGCGAGATGCTGAGGCCGAGGCCCGTGCCGCCGTATTTCCGCGTCGTGGACGGGTCGGCCTGCGTGAACGGCTGGAACAGGCGTGACAGCTGCTCCGGCGTCATGCCGATGCCGGTGTCGCGCACGGCGAACACGATCCACTCGCGCTCCTTCGAGTCCTCGCGCGTCACCGCGAGCGAGACGGTTCCCTTCGTCGTGAACTTGCTCGCGTTCCCGAGCAGGTTGAGCAGGATCTGTCGCACGCGCGTGAGATCGGCGTGCATGGTCCCGACGTCCGCCGCGATCGACAGCTCGAAGACGTTGCCGTTCTTCTCCACGAGCGGACGCACCATCGCCGCGACCGCGGACACGACGTCGCGCACCTCGAACGTCTCGAGCGACATCTCCATCTTCCCCGCCTCGATCTTCGAGAGATCGAGCACGTCGTTGATCAGGCCCAGCAGGTGCTTCCCCGACGAGCGGATCTTGTCGAGGTCGGGCACGAGATCCTGCGCCTCGAGTTCCTCCGCCTCCTCGATGAGGAGGTCGCTGTAGCCAATGATCGCGTTCAGCGGCGTGCGCAGCTCGTGGCTCATGTTCGCGAGGAACTGCGATTTCGAGGAGTTCGCCGCCTCCGCGGCGTCGCGCGCGAGCTCGAGCTGATGCGTACGCTCTTCGAGCAGCGCGCTGTTGCGCTGAAGGTCGACGCTCTGCGCCTCGATCTGCTTGGCCACGCGCACGATGCGCTGCGACTGTCCGTGCGACTGCCAGCTGAAGACGGTGGTGTAGACGAAGATCATCGTCACGCCGAGGCCCTGCGCGAGGAGGTGGCCGCCGAGCGGGTCGAAGTGCAGGCCGAACATCAGCGCGCCGGCGAGCATACCGAACCCGATGCTGAGCGCACCGAGCACGCCCATGCGCCAGCCTCCGACGCTGATGCAGCCAGAGTGGATGCCGAGCAGCACCGCGGCGGACGGACCGAGGTTGAACCAGGACATCGTGACGTAGCAGCCGATGACCGCGGAGTCGATGAGCAGGTTTCGGTACTCGGCCAGCTTCTGGTTGCGTGCCCGCGAGGCGACGGCGAGCGCGATGTACGGCCACGCGAGCACGTGCAGGAACAGCAGGACCTTGAAGAAGGTCGTCAGTCGGTGCGGATAGTTGGTGACGACGAGCAGGATGAAGAACAGCGGGTACATCGAGACGCGGACGAAGTAGTCCAGCCGCAGGACGGGATGCAGCCGCCGGCCTCGCGGAACCAGCAGCCGCATGATGCCGCGGTGCGTCTCCGTGACCGCCGGCGCCGTCCCAGTCGGGGTGGTCACGCGGTCCTCCGCGTCACGAGCATCGCGACATCGTCGTACTGCGCCGCAGTCGTGATGTGTGCAGAGAGCGCTTCGTCGATCCGACCGAGCAGCCCCTCCGCCGACGTCGCGTCCCGTTGCAGCAGCTCCATCAGTCGTTCCTCTCCGAAGTGTCCGTCGGCGGGGTCGCGCGCGTCCACGACACCGTCGGTGTAGGCGAACAAGGTCTCGCCCGAGGCGAGCTGCTCGCGCTGCACGCCGAATGGGAGCTCGGGCAGCAGGCCGAGCGCGGGGCCCGTCGGCTGCAGCCGCGCGCGCACGCCGG
>DATEOG010000230.1:0-3294 GCA_035274345.1 Gemmatimonadaceae bacterium | reverse complement strand
CGACTGATCGAGAAAGAGATTGACGGCCGCAAGACTGTCGGCCAGCGGGTTGCTCCAGTGCATGATCAGTCGAGACACCGCGTCCCGGCTCGCGACGAGCGCCGGTGACGGCTGCGGCATGCGCGGCTCGAGCGCGCCGGTCTTCGCCATCAACCCGAACGCCTCGGTGGTGGGGGCGCCCCAGCCCGTGTACGTGCGATTGCCGAATGCGATGATCCCGACGCCGTACTCGGGCAGCCAGCGCATGAGCGAGCCGAATCCCGGCAGGCCGCCGCTGTGCGCGACGATGTGCGCGAAGTCGCAGTTGCTCGAGACGCCGAGCCCGAAGCCATAACCTCCGCTGGCGAGGCGCAGCACGCCGTCGGTTCCGCGCGCGACTCCCGCGGTGCCCGGCCGCTGAAGCTCCTGCATCTCGCGGAGCGAGGCGCGCCGAACGGGTCCCGACTCCGCGCCGTCGCGAGGTGGCCACGCGCCAAGGAGCGCGCCGACGTACACTCCCAGGTCGCGCGCCGACGTGAGCATGCCGCCCATCGCGCCGAACGCGCCGTCAGGAAGCTGCGGCTCGAGCTTCCACTGCTCGTCCTCCCACCGGTAGCCCTGCGCGAGCCGCGCCGGCGCGACGGACGCCGGCTCGAGGGTGGTGGACGTCATGCCCAGCGGCGCGAGAATGTTCTCGGCGACGTAGCGTCGATACGGAACACCGGACGCCTTCGTCACGATGCGGCCGAGGATGGCGAAGCCGTAGTTCGAGTACTCGTACGCCACGCCGGGCGCGTTCGAGAACGGAATGCCGCGGCGCATCATCCGCCCCATCTCCTCGTCGCTGACGGCGAGCTGCTGATCGCCCCACGGGTTGTCTTCCGGGAAACCTGTCGCATGCGACAGGAGGTGCCGGATCGTGAGCTTCGGCGAATCGGAAGTCGGGTACTTCAGCCCCGCGAGCTCGGGCACCCACTTCTCGGCCGGATCGTCGAGCGAGAGCTTGCCCTCGTCACGCAGCTTGAGGATCGACATCGCCGTGAAGCTCTTGGTCATCGAGGCGATGCGGAACACGGTGTTGCTGTCGACCGGCGACTTCGACGCGACGTCGCGCAGGCCGGTCGCGCCGATGTGCGCCACGCGTCCGTCGATGACGATCGCCCACACGGCGCCAGGGATGTGCTCGCGCTGGGCGTGCTCCCGAAACGCGCGGTCGATGTCGGCGAATGTCGAGGACAGCTTGGCGACGCGCTGCGGGTCGCTGAAGCCGAGCGGCGAGGCCGACGATTGAGCGGAAAGCCGGAGCGCAGCGGAAAGGAGCGCGGCGACCGCGAGAAAGGACGAACGGTGTGACGGGCGCATGGGGCCTGGAGGGGGATTCGCGATGTCCGTTGGCGTCGGCAACGGGCGCCAATCATGGAGGCGAGCGGCCTTGGGCGATAGAGTGGCGCTCCTCGCGCAAAGTGTTTTACGGAGAGCTCTTCGCGCAACGTATTGTCACGCGGAGGCGCGGAGGTGCGCGGAGGCGCGGAGCGGTGCAGATCCCTCGACTCGCTACGCTCGCTCGGGATGACAGCCCTGTGTCATCCCGAGCGTAGCGAGGGATCTGCACCTCCTCCCACTCCATCCACGACATCAAAGTCTTTGATGGTCCGGCGGAGAGATCGGTGCGCCGCGCCTCCGCGCCTCCGCGGGCCGTAGCGGTAGAGCCGACCTCGGCGCACCGCTCCGCGTCTCCGCGTGACACTCCGGCGAGAAGGGGCTTGCCACAACCGCGGCGTCCTCCGCTTCAATCAGTTTTTGTCTTTGCGCCGATCAGCTCACCAGCGACAGCTTCCCTACTGCGTGCGCGAGCTCCGGCTCCCCCGTCACTGCCTTCGCCACGAACTGCTCGAACTCGCTCAGATACACCGGCTTGTTCTTCGAAGCGCGCGTCGCGCTGTACCAGCGGCGCTGCAGGCCGGTCGGCGTGAGCGGAATCGCGCGCAGCGTGCCGGCGCGCACGTGCGGCTCGACCGCCCAGCGCGCGAGAGCGGCGATGCCCATGCCGGCTTTCGTCAGCTCGATCATCGCCTCGGTGAGCTGGATGAGCGAGAGCTGACGCGGGACGACGCCGGCCGGCGTGAGCAGCCGCTGGTACAGATGGCTCTCCTCCGGCGGCGAGTAGTTGAGCAGGTGCTCTGTCGCGAAGTCGGCTGCCTCGAGGTACGCGCGCGACGCGAGCGGATGCGTCGGCGCGACGACTGCCACCAGCTCGTCGTCGAACAGCGGCGTCCCTTCGACGCGCCGGTCGCGCGGGAGCTGCAGCACGATGCAGACGTCGATCTTGCCGGCGAGCAGTGCGCGAATTGGTCGCGCCGTCGCGCCGGGAACGATCTGGATCTCGACCTTCGGGTACCGCTCCCCGAACGCCTTCAACAGCTGCGGCAGCCAGTGATAGCAGGTGTAGCACTCGGTCGCGACGCGGATCACCGCATCACGTCCCGACGCGATCTGCTTCACCTCGTGCTCCATCTCGCGGAGCTGCTGCAGCGCGATGCGCGCCCGCGCGATGAGCCGCTCCCCCGCCGCGGTGGGCTCCATGCGCTTCCCCATCCGGTCGAACAGCCGCACGCCGAGCTGCGCCTCGAGGTCGCTGAGCTGATGGCTGAGCGCCGACTGCGTGAGGTGGAGCTGATGTCCGGCGCGGGTGAGGGACCCGAAATCCGCGATGCCGACGACCAGCCTCAGGTGCCGAGTCTCGAGCTTCATCATCGCGCCACCTCCAGGCGGCGGTGAACGGGATTCATGGTATGACGCTACATCAGAAATCCCGTTCACACAACGATGTGGGATTCTCATGCTCGGCATGAAAGGCCTACATGCAGGCGAGTGGGCCCGTCCGCGCATTGCAACTTCAACAGATTGACGCGGAAGCCACGGAGGGGCACTGCGAGACACCGCGGAGAACTACTCTCCGGGTCGAGATGCTCGAGGCGGCGCACCGCTCCTCTCCATCCACATCCCCAAAAGAAAAAACTTTGGGTCGGCATTCAGCCGGTCGTCGCGCCACGGCCTTGCTCGGTCCTCCGCGCCCTTGCCGTGCAATCTCCGCGCTCTCCGCGTCAATCTGTTGCTGTTCGCTCACGGCGCCGACTTCACTCTCTCGACGCGCCGCTCCACGACGCCACCCTTCGACGACGTGCCCTGGATGTCGCCGCCGACGTCCTCGAGCAGCACTCGGCCGGCGTCGGTGTGCACGCTTCCTTTCACGTACGACTGGCGGAGCGTGACGTCGCCCTTTTTCGTCTGGAGCTTCACCGCGCCCGAGAGCCG
>DATEOG010000229.1:0-7014 GCA_035274345.1 Gemmatimonadaceae bacterium | reverse complement strand
GTCCTTAGAAACGATTCGATCTGCCTCCGCTCCTTCGCGCTCAGCTTCAGCGGCTTCAGCTCGCTGTGTCCGAAGGGTGCCCTCGGCGCGCGGTCGTAGTGCTCGATCACCTCGGTCAGCGTCGAGATCTGTCCGGCGTGCATGTACGGCGCGCGGTCGGCCACGCCGCGCAGCGACGGCGTCTTGTACGCCCGCACGAGCTCCTCGCCCTCCGTCGTCGCGAACCGAAGCTCGGCACAGTCGTCCGGCTTCGCGTCGCTGTATCGGCTCGTGCACGCGAACTCCGCGGCCAGCGCCTGCCGCACGCCCACCGATCGGCCGCTGTCCACTGCGCTGACGACTGACGACGCCGGCACGCCCGTGTTGTGGAAGTGGTCGTCCGTGAAGCGTGCCCCGTTGTGACAGTTCACGCAGTTCGCCTTGCCGACGAACAGCTTCAATCCTGCGATCTCGTCGTCGCTCAACGATGACGATGAGTCGTGCGCGCGCCCCGCGAGCTCGGCGTCGACGTATCGGTCGAACCGTGTCGGCACGGGCTCGACGCGTCGCTCGAACGCGGCGATCGCCTTGCCGATGTTGGCGTACACGCGGGTGATCTCGTCCTGCCGCGCGGCGGGGATGCGCTGCCATGCGGCGCGCCACGCCGTGTCGGCCACGGGTCCCGCCTGCACCGGCAGGCCGCCGAGTGACGGCAGCGTGCCGAAGATGGACTCGTACTCCACACGGTAGTGCGCGGCGATGGTGTGCGCGTACTGCGTGCGCGTGCCACCGTGCTCCACGGCGCTCTCGAGTGGTCCGAGCGCCTGTGACCACTGGCTGTCCGTCCGGCCGTCCCAGAAGAACCATGCGCCGAACGCCGTGCCGGCGATCGGCATGGTGCGCCGCGCCGTCGTGCCGACGCCGTGGGCGAGCGGCGTCCCGTCCTGGAACTCCCGCTGCGGCAGGTGACAGGTGGCGCACGACACCTTGCCGTTCCCACTGAGGCGCGTGTCGGCGAACAGCCGCTCGCCGAGCGCCGCGGCGCGCGCGTCGTCGGCGAAGCGGTTCGACGGGTCGGCGGGGAGCGGGCCGAGGCTCGCGAGCGAGAGCGTGCGCAGCATCTCTCGCTCCTTCGCTGTCCACCGGTCGCGCCGGCCGGCGAGCGCCGCGATCAGGACGAGCCCGAGCGCGGCACATCCAGCCAGCTTGTAGATGAGACGAGACGCACGCATCGTCGGGCTCAGAGCGAGAGGTTGAACACGACGGAGTCGGCGCCGGCATCCGACACGACGCGGAATTTCACCACCCACCAGCCGCCCATGTTGAACTTCATCCCCTCGACGAGGTGGTCGCCGTTGCCGAGCCGGCGCGTGACGCGCGGCTTGGTGGGAAGGCCATGACCATGCTGCGGCATTCCGCCGTCCACGGTCACCGTGCACAGGTCGACGGGAGCTCCGTTCGCCGTCTCGAGATGCAGCGTCCAGCGCTGCAGCTTTCCCTGCGGGATCGAGTCGCCGTCGGGCTTGATCGTGGCCGTGTAGCGGCCGGACTCGCTCGTGCGCGTGCGCGAGTAGTCGAGGTCGGCGGGGGGCTTGGCGAACAGCATGCACCCGGTGAGCAGCGAGCTGACGACCACCGCGGCGGCGACGAGCCAGGTGCGCGCGCGGGAGGAGCGGGAGATGGTGGAGCGCATGTGACAGCCTCGAATCGTTGAGTGTCGGAAGCGAACGAGCCACGTCGTGGTGACGTGGCTCGAACCTACCGGCGCTCGACGCGCGACTCTTGAATGCAGCGGCTGCGTCGTTGAACGTAGGGGCTGACTTCAGCGCACGTTCGACTCCTCACGCAGCGGCTTTCCCACGTGCATCATCGACGGGGGGAAGCCGAACATCTGCTTCGACGTGCGGGAGAGGTGTGCCGCGTCGGCGAACCCCGCGGCGTGGGCGGCGGCGGAGAGCGAAGCGCCGTTCATCAACAGCTCCCACACCTTGAGGAACCGCCGCCAGAGCACGTACGGCCGGAACGCCGTCCCCGTCTGTTCCACGAAGAGATGCCGGAACCGGCTCGGCGAGAGGAAGGCGACGCCAGCCACCTCCTCGAGCGTCAACGGCTGATCGACGTGCGCGCGGATGTGGGCGATTGCGCGAAGGATCCGCTCGTCGGACACGACCGATGGCTCCACGCCGCCCGCGAGCTCGTGAACGAGCTTCTTCGCCGCCTGCTCGAGCGCGGCGTGGCTGCGCTGCTCCTGCCAGGCCTTGAATATCGGAGCGCCGAACGGCTCGACCGCGTCCCAGGGGAGCGTCGCGATGCCGCCGCCGAGCCAGCGCTCGGCGATCGCGCGCCCCTGCCGCGTCTCCGGCTCGACGAACACGACGAGGTTCGGCTGCACGTGCCGCACGTCCATCGAGTGCGGCTGGCGCGAGGGGATGACCGCGGCGGGATACTCGGTCCACTCTTCGCGCTCGCTGCCGCGGAAGCGGATCCCCGGTATCGCCCCGAATGCGATCTGGTGAGCGTAGTGCGCGTGCACCGGGACGATCCCCCCGCCACGCCCGATCAACATGCATCCGTCGTCCCAGGGGACGAAGTGCCCGACGTAGGGCGTCTTCCAGTTGCTCATGGGCTCGTCGACTCGAGTCGCACGAGCCCATGGTAACTCCACGTCGGTCACTCGGCCATGGCGGCATCGAGGCGCCTGACGACCTCGCTCGCGATGAACTCGGCGTCGTGCTTGACGCCGCCAATGAGCGAGGACGTCATGCGGTGCTGGAAGCGGAGACCGACGAAGTAGAGTCCCGGCGCATCGGCCACGACACCTCGATCATGGCGCGGGACGCCGCGCTCGTCGAACACCGGCGCCTCGATCCACCGGTAGTCGGACGCGAAGCCCGTGCACCAGACGATCGCACGCGGACGGAGCACGCTGTCGTCGCACACGGGCCAGCCGTCGCGCTCGGACTGCAAGCGTCCGACGCGCACGACGCCGCCCTCGGAGAGCGCTCGTTCAGGAATGCCGATCAGCGCGTCTCCTCCCCCAGCGGCGCGGCGGCGCATGCGTCGTCCGATCCGCGAGTCGAGCGTGAAGCGATGCATCACCGGCCACAGCCAGTCGAACAGGTCGCGGCCCAGCAACCGTCGCGGGAGGTGGCCCGTGTCACGGCCGGCCAGCCAGACCTTTCGATGGCGCGCCAGCTCGAGCGCGATCTGCGCACCGGAGTTTCCCGCGCCCACCACCAGCACGGGCCCGTCGGGGAGATCGAATGGCGACCGGTACGTGCTGGAGTGGATTTGACGGATGTCGCCCGATAGACGTTGCGCGAGATCGGGGACATGCGGCCGCTGGAACGGCCCGGTCGCAACGACGACGTTGTCCGCCTCGAGCGTACCGCGGTTGGTACGAAGGACCCAGCGCTCCGCGTCCCGCACGAGCGACTCGGCACGTGTGCCCGACCGCACCGGCAAGTCGAATCGCTCGGCGTAACGCTCGAGGTAGTCGGCCACCTCGTCCTTGTCGGGGAGGTGCATCGCAGGCGCGGGGAATGGCACGCCGGGCAGTCCGCTGTACTTCGCCGGCGTGAAGAGACGGAGCGAGTCCCAGCGGTTGCGCCACACGTCGCCGACGCGCTCCTGTGCGTCGACGATGACGAAGTCGACGTCGTGCTGCTGGAGATGGTAGCCGACCGAGAGACCCGCCTGTCCGCCGCCCACGACGATCGTGTTGAATCGCTCGACGCGGCCCGACGAGCGCGGCGTGATCGGAGCGACGAGAGCGGGCGTGATCATGCGGCGCGCGCTCCGTGAGCGGTGCAGCTCCCGCAGCTGCAGGGCGACGTACGCATCGGCGGCACCGCTGCCCGCGTCGGCCGTTGGGCCGGCGCGTCGGTGAGATGCGTCCCGATGAGGATCGCGATCGCCGCGATGCCGGCCGCCATGAGATCGTACGTCAGGCACGATGTCGTGTACCACTCGGGAGCGATGCTGCGTCCAGGACCGGCGTAGTGGAGTGCGACGTCCCAGATCGGATGCAGTCCCCAACCCGCGACGAGCCACCACGCGGAGCCACGGACGCCTCGCACCGCGGCGTACCCGTAGATGCCGACGCCGAGCAGCTCGACCGCGACCCAGCCGGCGTTCGCGTGCGTCGCGAGTGCGAACCACACGTACAGCAGTGCGGCGACGACGAGCACCGCGGCCATGATCTGGCGGGTCAAGCGCGGGATGGCGATGGCGATGAAGGTCAGCACGGCGCCGTACACCGCGCCGCCGACGAGATGGTCGAGGTTCATGGGAATATCCTTCGCGTCGTGGGTGATGAGTTATGTGTTTTGAGTGACAGCACGAGGGACGGCGCAGCCGCTCGTCGGGATCTGGTAGTCGCAGCGGCATTCGCCGGCGGCGCAGTACATCGTGCCGCGACCGGCGCGGATGCAGCGCCAGCACGGGGTCAGCGCCGCCCGCGCCTCGGGGAGACCGAGCAGACGCGAGACGATGCGCGCGGCGCCCGGCACGATCGACCGCAGCGCCGGACGTCCCTCTTCGTCGAACGAGAGCTCGGCGAGCGCGGTGAATCCCGCCTTGCGAATTCCCGAGCCCGACGCGTGGTTCTCCGGCGCATAGGCGATCCAGAATCGCTCGGCGTCGCGCGACTCCGCGCGGACGATCGCGTCGATAAGTCGTGGGTAGATGCCGAGTCCGCGGCAGGACTCGAGCGTGACGAAGTTCCAGAGGTAGCGCTCGCCGCGCGGGATGAGGAACGTCGAGCCCAGCTCGCCGATCTCTGCCGACTCCGTGGCGACCCACCCGAATGCGGCGGGCGTTTCGTCGAGGACGGCGACGTAGGCGCGATGACCCGCATCGAATCGGCGCTGGATGTCGGACGGAGCGCGATGCTGCAGCGCGGCCATCGTGCTCGCGTTCCGCTCGCGGCGGACGACGAGTCCCGCGAGCGGCGCCAGCGTCGGCGTGGGATCGGAGCGGTGGCGTAGGGCGATCATCGCTGGTCAGCGGGTTCGGGGTTCGCGTGCTCGGTGATGTCTTCGAGCTTGCGGGCGTATGATGGCCCCGACCCACTGACGAGGGCTTGAATGGAAGGGCTGACCTGTCGAACGAGTGCGCCATGGCCGCGCTCATCGCAGACGCTCGAGGACCGACGACTCCTTGAGCGCCAGCGATCCAGGCGGCGTACACGAGCGCAGTCGAGGGATCTGCAACCCGCTGTCATCCCGAGCGCAGTCGAGGGATCTGCACCCTGTCATCCCGAGCGCAGTCGAGGGATCTGCACCGCTGTCATCCCGAGCGCAGTCGAGGGATCTGCACCGCTGTCATCCCGAGCGCAGTCGAGGGATCTGCACTTCGGCACGTCCAGGTGCAGATCCCTCGACTCGCTTCGCTCGCTCGGGATGACGGCGACTCGCTTCGCTCGCTCGGGATGACGGCGACTCGCTTCGCTCGCTCGGGATGACTTCCGGGCGTTCCGTCGTTCGACTCGGCGCGATGAAGACGTTCGGAGCAGCCGCGAATCCCGGCGATGATCTGCTGATCCTGGCGGGCGCGGCACGACTCGCGCATTGGACGCTGCCCTCATGACGCTCCGCCTCGTCCTCGCCTGGCTGCACCTTCTCGCCCTCGCCGTGGGGCTCGCCGGCGTGTGGGCGCGGGCGCGTGCGCTCGACGATTCGCTGCGCAATCCCGAGGATCCGCGCGCCATCCGCCGCGCGCTCGTCGGCGACGCATGGTGGGCGATCGCCGCGGTCGCATGGCTCGCGACGGGGCTGTGGCGACTGTTCGCCGGCACCGAGAAGCCGTCGTCGTACTACGTCGCGAGCTACGCGTTCGCGATCAAGATGGGGCTGTTCATGGTCGTCCTCGCACTCGAGATCTGGCCGAGCACGACGCTGATGCGCTGGCGGCGGAAGAAGTCCGAGCCCAACGCGCGCGACGTCGGCCGCATCGAGATCATCAGCTACGTCCAGTGCGCGCTCGTCGCCGCCATGGCGCTCGCCGCAGTGGCGATGGCGCGCGGCTACGGCACGCCGGCCGTCATGCCCACCGCGCCGAGCGACTCGGCCTCCGTCACCGACAGCATTCACGCATCGGCATCGGGTGGTGCGGTCGACAGCGCCGCCGACGATCCTCCGATCCCGCTGCCGAGCGGCACCGAGGTCGCGACGCAGGCCGACATCGATCTCCTCGTGCGCGAGATCGCGATGCCCCTCGACGGCATCGACCCCGCGACGCTCCACAGCAACTTCGACGAGCGTCGCGGCGGCGGCACGCGCCAGCACCAGGCGCTCGACATCATGGCGCCGCGCGGCACGCCCATCCGCGCCGCCGCGTCGGGCCGCGTGCTGAAGCTGTTCAGGAGCATCAACGGTGGCCTCATGGTCTACGCCGCCGATTCGTCCGAGCGGTTCGTGCTCATGTACGCGCACCTCGACCGCTACGTCTTCGGCCTCACCGACAGCACGCGCCTCGCACGCGGTCAGATCATCGGCTTCGTGGGCTCGACGGGAAACGCGTCCCCGAACGCGCCGCACCTCCACTTCGCCATCGCGCGCAGTGCGGACGTGAAACGCTGGTCGCGTGGCAAGGCGATTGATCCATGGCCCATACTGGTCGGGGCGAAGGGGAGACCCTAGCTAGTCGTGGGTAATGGGTGGTGGGTAGTGGGTGACGACAAGCGCCTACCTGACGCTGTCACCCAAGACTCACCACTCACAACTCACTACTCCCCAATCACCACCCACCACACTCATCCCAACAGCGCCTCGATTCGTCTGACGAGCCGTCCCGTCTCGCCCTTCGGATCCCTAAACCAATCCGTCGACCAGATCCGATGGATCTGCCAGCCGAGATTCTGCAGCACCTGCTGCCGCAGCCGGTCGCGGTCGCGCGCCGAGCGGGCGGAGTGGTACGTCGCGCCGTCGCACTCGATGCCGAGGATGTAGCGGCCCGGCCGGTTCGCATCGACGACGGCGAGGTCCAGATAGTAGCCCGCGACGCCGACCTGCGGGTGCACGTCATAGCCGTGCG